>JAHEZC010000175.1 GCA_023251275.1 Parafilimonas sp.
AAAATTCAGTTATACAATTATAAGCCAGACAAATCTTGATCTGCTTACAGAAACGAAAGATCTGGAGGGGTATTCAAAATTGCTGCAGCAGGCCATGCCGGGTAAGTTTTGAAAGTCGGCGTGCACCATAGTTTTTTTAAACAAAAAAGAAATAAAAGCGGGCTTAAACAAAACCCTTGTACCAGGCATTCAAAAAACTTCCTCTACTTTTTATTTTTTGCATTGAAATTTTTTCTAAATTGTCGGATAAAACCTGGAAGCTATGATACCTTTTAATGAAATCAAAACCGTGATTATATTGTGGGGGAATATGAAGGAAAAATGTGGCCCGGTGAAGTTACCCGCCTCAACCATGCTGAAAAACAGGTAGGCGTGGAAACAGAAGTACAGGAATTCTGGTTTGAACCAGAGCATTTGTATCCTATCTCTATCAGTGATGAAAGTTTGCGAAATCTTAATTTCATTAAAGAAGAAATGCCGGATGGCTCTGTAAAATACAAAAAGGGCTCTTTCCGTCTTGTAGTACCTAAGAAGGATGATTTCTCTTATATAGAAATGTGGTACAGGGAAGACCACAGGTATCATCCTGATGTGCATTATATACATCAACTGCAGAATCATTACCTGCAAATGACCAAAGTGCATCTTACCGATGAAGTAATGGCGTAAGTTGATCCGTGAAAAATAATTTAAACCATCCGCACATGCCGGGTGGTTTTCTTTTATCCGTTATCTTCATTTAAAATTCTTCCATGCGGATGCGCAGTGTATTTTCAATTTTTATTCTGCTTTTCTCATTTCAGGTAACCTTTGCACAGAATTTTGGCGGTAACCCTGCCTCTGTAAAATGGAAGCAGATAAATACAGATACCGTCCGAATTATTTTTCCGCAGGGACTCGATACTATCGCTAACCGTATTGCAAACACTGCACATTATCTCCAGAAAAATTACAGCAGTACGATAGGTGGAAAGATTAGAAAAATAAACATAGTGCTTCAGGACAATACAACGGTTTCTAATGCTTATGTAGCATTGGCGCCTTTCAGAAGTGAGTTTTACCTGATGCCTGCTCAAAATGCATTTGATCTGGATGCCCAATATCTCCCGCATATTTTATCGGTGCACGAATTCAGGCATGTACAGCAGTATGTGAACTTTAATGCAGGGCTTTCAAAAGCAATGTCTGTATTATTTGGTGAAAATGGGGAAGCGCTTGCAAATGCAGCTTCAATTCCTGATTGGTTTTTTGAGGGGGATGCAGTATATAATGAAACAATGCTGAGCAGGCAGGGAAGAGGCAGGCTGCCTTTGTTTTTCAGCAGCTACAAAAGTTTATACAACGCAGGTAAAAGCTATACCTACATGCAATTGCGCAATGGTTCTTATAAAAATTACATCCCGGATCATTACCGGCTAGGCTATTTACTCGTGGCTTATGGAAGAGAAAAATACGGAGATGATTTCTGGCTAAAAGTAACACATGATGCCGCGGCTTTTAAACCATTATTTTATCCTTTGCAGGGATCGGTGAAAAAATATACAGGAATTCTTTTCCGTGAATTTGCAGACAATGCCTTTAAGTTTTATCATCAGCAATGGAACGAGGACAAAAATTCTCCGGTTACTTTCATCACAAAAACAGAAAAAAATAATGTGGTGAATTATAAATATCCATACCGCATTGAAGATGGGTCACTCATAGTGCTGAAGGCGACATACAAAGACATTCCTTCATTCTATTTTCTTCATCCGGATGGCACTGAGGAAAAAATTGCCGTGAAAGATATTGCTTATGATGATTATTATTCTTACAATAACGGAAAGATTGTGTATGCCGCTTACCAGCCGGATATAAGGTGGAGTAACAAGGATTTCAGCGTAATAAAAATGCTCAATGTAAAAACAGGTGAGGAAAAAAATATTTCAAGGGGTACGAGGTATTTTTCTCCCGATATTTCGCATGATGGAAAACTGATAGCCGCAGTGCAAATGCATAGCGATCTTTCATCAGATATTGTGTTGCTTGATGAAAACGGAAATATAAAAAATACGATCAGTAACAAGCAATCCATCATTTATTCCTACCCGAAATTTTCCGCCGATGATGATTTTCTGTATGTGATGATTCGAAATAATAACGGTGAGATGGGAATTCAAAAAATCAGTCTGTCTGATTATGCCATTACCGATATATTGCCTCTCAGGAATCGGATCGTCGGTTTTCCGGCAGTTATCGGGGATACGCTTCTATACAGTTGTTCCAATAACGGCAAAGATGAAATATGGGCTTACACAGCAATGCAAAAAAGCCACTACCGTTTAGCGATGTATGGCGCAGGCCTATACCAGGCAATGGTGACTGATGATGGAAACATAATCTCGTCAGCTTTTACTGCCGATGGTTACAGGCTGGCAAAAACGAATCCTTTATGGCAGCATGTGAGTAAAAATGATACGCTTACCAATTTATACGTCACTCATCCGTTCAACAGCGATGATAATAACCTGATGCAAAAAATCCCTCTCAAAGATTATCCTGTTACCAGGTATCCTAAAGCATTTAATCTTTTTAATTTCCACAGTTGGAGCCCATATCTCCAGCAACCTGATTATTCATTTATCGTCTATGGAGAAAATGTGCTCAATACATTTCAAAGCCAGTTATATTATACGTACAACAGCAATGAAAAATACAGCCGCGCAGGTTGTACAGGCATATACGGAGGATGGTTTCTGCAGCCTGTATTTGATATTAATCAAACATGGCATAGGAATACGCCTGTAAATGCAGACACTATAGCTTATTGGAATGAATTAAATGCATCTTTTGGTTTGAACCTGCCGCTTGATTTTTCCGGAGGAAAGTCTTTCAGGAATTTATCGTTGAGCACAACCTACCATTTCAACAACCTGCATTGGACAGGCCTGGCCAAGGAGTTTCTGCAAAATGTTAATTTCAATTACCTGCAGGCAAATCTGACATACTCCAGCCAGGTACAAAAAGCGGTTCAACATATTTTTCCACATTGGGGACAAACATTTTCTTTTCAATATCGCAGTATTATAAATAAATATACCTCCCGCCAATTCCTCGCAGTTGCTTCATTTTATTTGCCCGGGTTTGCCAAAACTCACAATATTGTGCTCAATGCCGCATACCAGGAAAGAGATACGAGCGGCGAATATTTTTTCACCAATAATTTCCCTTTTTCACGTGGTTATGATGCCTTTGATTTTCCACGAATGCTGAAGCTTGGTGGCAATTATTATTTTCCCATCGCTTACCCCGACTGGGGCTTTGGAAATATTGTTTTTTTTAAGCGTATCCGTGCAGATCTTTTTTATGATTATACCGTTGCTAAAAGTTTGCGCACCGGCGATCAGTATCATTTTAAAACTGCCGGCATTGAACTTTATTTTGATACGCGCTGGTGGAACCAGCAGCCTCTTTCATTAGGTATCCGGTACACCCATTTATTGGATAATGAACTTGCAGGGCTTGCACCCAATCAATGGGAAATAATTTTGCCGGTAACATTGTCTTAGCTATTTTGGCAAAAACTGCCCCGGACCCCAACTCAATATCAAAATGGCCTGGAATTTTCATATAGAATAATTAGCGCATCGCTGAAATTTTTTACCAAAATTTTCTTATTCCGTTGTATTCCACTATCTTTGCGCTCCCAAAAATTGTATGTCGAAGCAGCCGCTCATTAAACAAGATGGTACTATTCTCGAAGCGCTGAGTAATGCTATGTTCAGGGTAAAACTTGAAAACGGACACGAAATTCTGGCTACCATTTCAGGGAAAATGAGGATGAATTACATAAGGATTTTACCAGGAGATAAAGTAGGTGTTGAGATGAGCCCTTATGATTTAAGCAGGGGAAGAATTATTTTCAGGTATAAATAAGCATAAAGCAGAATAACACGCTAAAGCAACATGTCATGAAAGTAAGAGCATCAATAAAAAAACGCAGTGCCGATTGCAAGATTGTTCGCAGAAAGGGCAAGTTGTATGTAATCAACAAAAAAAATCCACGCTTTAAGCAGCGCCAGGGATAAGCGGTTAGCAATTGTGTATCGTAAAACAAAAATCGTAAATCTAAAATTGAAATATGGCTCGTATTGCCGGTATAGACTTACCTAAGAATAAGAGAGGTGAAATAGGGCTGACCTATATTTTCGGTATTGGGCGTAATACAGCACGCTACATTCTTGATAAGGCTGGTATAAGTTATGATAAAAAGGTGCTGCAATGGAATGATGATGAGCAGACTGCCATTCGTAATATAATCAACAATGAATTTAAAGTAGAAGGCATGCTTCGCAGCGAGGTACAGATGAGCATTAAGCGTTTACTCGATATTGCATGCTATCGCGGCCTTCGTCATCGCAAAGGATTACCTGTTCGCGGACAACGTACACGAACTAACAGCCGCACCAGGAAAGGCAAGCGTAAAACAGTGGCCGGGAAAAAGAAGGCGCCTAAGAAATAAAAGATTTAAGGCCATGAGTTACCTGATATGTAACCCATGACTTTAATAGGTAAATACAGTTAATTTGGATATTCAGAAAAAATTTTGAAAGGAGAATTGACTGAGCCCGATAGTATCGGGAATTTTATTGTAAAACCAACCCGATGACCTCGGGAGATTACCTCGAAAGAAATTATGGCAAAACCAGTTAAAGCACAGGCAAGTGCAAAAGCAGCCGCAAAGAAAAGGATTGTAAAGGTTGATACTTACGGAGACGCGCACATCAGCGCTACTTTCAACAATGTTATCGTTTCTCTTACAAACAAATCCGGCCAGGTTATTTCATGGTCTTCAGCAGGCAAAATGGGTTTCAAAGGTTCGAAAAAGAACACACCTTATGCAGCTCAAACCGCAGCACAGGATGCCGCAAAAGTAGCTTTTGATGCAGGATTGAAAAAAGTGGATGTGTATGTTAAGGGCCCTGGTGCAGGACGTGAAGGCGCTATCCGTGCTTTAGCCCAATCAGGCATAGAAGTAGCAATGATTAAGGATGTTACACCCTTGCCTCATAACGGGTGCCGTCCGCCAAAGAAAAGAAGAGTATAATACAATAGGATGGAAAATCTATATGCAAATAGATAGGTTTTTGAATTCATAAGTTGTACATCAACATTGGGTGTGTAATTGATTTTAGATTTTTACTGATTACATACCGTCACTAAAAAATCAAGTATAACAAAATATGGCACGTTACAACGGACCAAAGACAAAGATTAGCCGCATTTTCGGCGAGCCTATTCTGGGCAATGGAAAATGGCTAACAAAAAATAGTAATCCCCCCGGTCAGCACGGAGCGGCTCGTAAACGCAAAAGTCTCGGCGAATACGCATTGCAGTTGAAAGAAAAGCAAAAAGCAAAATACACTTATGGAGTGCTTGAACGCCAGTTTCGCAAAACTTTTGAAGAAGCATCCCGTATGAAAGGTGTTACCGGTGAAAACCTGATCAAATTGCTGGAGGCCCGTCTTGATAATACGGTATTTCGTATAGGCATTGCACCTTCCCGCCCTGCGGCACGGCAATTGGTGAGCCATAAGCATATAACGGTAAATGGAGAAGTATTGAACATTGCCTCACATCATTTAAAACCCGGAGATATTATCGGCTTTAAAGAAGCAAGTCAAAATAATATTTCTATTACCAGCCCTATAAGAGGCAAAAGCCCAAAGTTTAACTGGCTGGATTGGAATGATGCAGAGAAAAAAGGAACTTTTATCACTTATCCTGAAAGAGAAAGTGTGCCCGAAAATATTAAAGAACAACTGATAGTGGAATTGTATAGTAAGTAACAGATAAGACCGAAAGACGGGAAAGTCGGAAAAAGCAAGCTGACAAACCAGGATAAAAACAAAAAATTAAACAACAAAATACGGAGTATTAAATGGCCATTTTAAACTTCCAGAAACCTGACAAAATCGTTTTACAGAAAGCAACTGATTTTGAAGGTCAATTTGAATTTCGCCCGCTTGAACCGGGATATGGATTAACCATTGGTAATGCCCTGCGCAGAGTATTACTCAGTTCCTTAGAAGGTTACGCCATTTCGGGTATTAAGATTGATGGGGTAGATCATGAGTTTGCCACCATTAAAG
>JAHEZC010000176.1 GCA_023251275.1 Parafilimonas sp.
TTAATAAGTTCGCCTTTACACTGGCTTCACCTGAATAACAAAAGAAAACCCTTTATTTCAACATCACAAAAAATGATGCTAGAATTTTTTAACTTGTGAACCAAACAATCTTCATGAATCTTTATCTCGTCAATGGTTTTTTGGGCAGCGGCAAAACAACTGCTATCGCTAATGCATGTAAACAACTCATCAATCAAAACAGAAGAACTGCTGTTATTACCAATGACCAGGGTTCGCAGCAGGTGGACAGCGCTTATATACAAAGCCTATCCATACCCGGCGGTGAAGTCGTCAACGGTTGTTTCTGCTGCAGGTACGATGAACTGGAAGAAGCGGTTGCATCGCTGAAGATTTCTGCCGGGCTTGAAATTATTTTTGCCGAATCGGTGGGCTCCTGCACCGACCTCGTGGCTACGGTTGCAAAACCTTTTACATTGTATAACAGCGGTGCAAGAGTGGTGATCAGCATTTTTGCAGATGCCTGCATTGTGCAAAATGTTTTGAATGGCAAATCAGTTTTGGAAAATGCGGTTCAATACATTTACCGCAAGCAGTTGGAGGAAGCCGATATAATTATCGTGAATAAAATTGATCTGCTTGACGAAAATGAATTGACTGCTGTGAAGGAATTGATGAATACAAGCTACCCCGGTAAAAAAATAATTTATCAGAATTCTTATAATGAAAATGATATTCATCAATGGATTGACCTGCTGCATAATTTTCCTGTTCCTGCTCACCGCAATTCCATGCAGCTTGATTATGATGAATATGGCAAAGGAGAATCACTGCTTGCATGGCTTGATCAAAAATTATCCATTGACACCTATCAACCCACTGCTATAGAAACAGCCTTGCAGTTAACAGAAACCATTTATAAAAAAATACAGCAGGCAAAATATGCCATCGGGCATTTGAAGTTCTTTTTGAGTAACGATGAGTGGAATAAAAAAATCAGTTATACTGCTATCGGAATGAGAGATACAGCTATTGCAGGAGCGCCTTCTTCTCATCGTCTCGATATACTTATCAATGCCCGGGTGCAAACATCTCCACACCAGCTTCAGCAAATAGTAAAAATGTCCATTGAAGAAACGATGATGAAAACAGGTTGCATTATTGCAAATAAGCAGTTCTCATCTTTCAGCCCCGGTTATCCAAAGCCTTTGCACCGGATGGCATAAGCTCATTCTAAAATTGCCCTGCTATCTTTACGACTGCTGCGACGCATGCAAATGAAAAGCGCTGCCTTAATAAGTAAATTGATAAATAATGTACAAAATTTATCAAGGGATTGCAGATAAGGAAATAAATTATACATTAATTTGTAGCTTTAATAAGTATCTATATTTTATGCGGATTGTATATCTATATTTCCTGGGCATCATCTGTACGCCGGTTTTCGGTCAATCCTCGAATGTTCCCTACGTATTTTACAATAAAGACAGTATTTGTATCAGGAACGGCAGCGGAGAAAATAATTGTTCCCGGCGAACAGGCGAAAAAATTACACTTCCAATCACGTTTGCTGATCACCCGGAGTGGAATTTTTCTGTTGAACTGAAAAAAAAATTGACGAATGAACCAAGTAAATTCAAGGCAGTAGAAACCATCTTCGCTGTGTCTGATATAGAGGGTGAATTTGAGCCCTTCAGGAACCTGTTGCTCGCCAATAAGGTAATTGATGAAAATTACAATTGGACATTCGGCAAAGGGCACCTGGTGATCTGCGGCGATCTGTTTGACAGGGGAAAACAAGTGACTGAATACCTGTGGTTATTATATAAACTGGAGCAGGAGGCCCAGGCAGATGGCGGATATGTGCATGTGGTGCTCGGCAATCATGATATCATGAATTTGAGCGGTGATGACAGGTATGTGCAGCCAAAATACCTCGATGAAGCGAGAATGATGAATCTGGAATACAAAGACATGTTTACGGTAAATACTGAACTCGGACGATGGTTGCGTACAAAGAATATTATTGAAAAGATCGGAAAAACATTATTTATGCATGCAGGTATTTCACCCCGTGTAAATCAATTACAGTGGGATATTACCACCATCAATAACACTGTAAGGCCATATTATGATCAGGCTATGAGGGAACTGCCAGATACCATCCGCATGTTTTTTGATGCCGGCTCCCCTTTCTGGTACCGCGGATATTTTAAGGCGCCTCTGGCTACAGAAGCGCAGATAGACAGCACATGCACATTATTTGGGGTAAAGAAAATCGTGGTAGGCCATACGATAATGGACAAGGTAGATACATTTTTTAACAAAAAGGTATATGGAATTGATGTTAACCAGCATGAAGGCATTTATGAAGGGCTTTTGATACAGGATGAACAATATTTCAGGGTAGATGACAAAGGCAATAAAACACCCTTATAAAAAGAGCTGCCCGGGAAACCCGTTTTCGGATTTCGTAATAGTACAACTCAATTGACGGACAATTCAATTTGTAAACATCAATCAGGTAATGCTTTAAATGAAGGTCGGATAAAAATTTTTCGGAAGTGCTTAATATCAATTCTTCGTCACTACCTCATCCAGGTTCAATATTGCATTGGCAACAACAGTAAGGGCTGCGCTTTCGGGATTAGTATGTGCATGCATGCCACCCATCATTTCACATGTTTTTGCGGCGTCATTTTTAAATTTTCCATACGCCGTATTGTATAAATTCATCAATGCATTCAAACTCCTGTCATCAATTTCATGATAGGTTGCTCGCTTAAATCCGGTTTTGATTTGCTGCATTACGTTTTTGCCTGCATCACGTTCCAGGCGGCAGGCAAAATTTCTTGCGATGTCTGTAAAAGTGCTGTCATTTAAAGTTGTAAGCGCCTGCAATGGTGTATTGGTTCGTATGCGGCGTGCAACGCAAACTTCCCGGACTGCTCCATCAAAAGTGATCATGGAAGGATATGGCGCCGTACGTTTATAATACGTATAGACGGCGCGGCGATACTGGTCGCCGCCGTGACTCTGTATCCATTCCCTTCCATTCCATGGGGAAAGCCAGATACCCGGTGGCTGAAATGGATATACACTCGGTCCAAACATTTTGTCGCACAATAACCCGCTGATGCATAATGCCTGATCCCGGATTTGTTCTGCCGATAAACGTACCCTTGCACCTCTTGCATAATATTTATTATAAGGGTCTTTTTCAATTAATTCTTTAGTCATTGAGGAAGATTGCCGGTAAGCAGCGCTCATTACGATAGTTTTTATCAGTCGCTTTACACTCCATTTATCGTCATTCATGAACTTCCAGCTTAACCAGTTCAACAGCTCAAGATGGGTGGGCGGAATGCCCTGTGTGCCCAGGTCTTCCAGTGTTTCTGCCAAACCATCCCCAAACAATTGCTCCCACACCCGGTTTACCATTGTTCTGGCAGTAAGCGGATTTTCTCTGGCTGTGAGCCAGTATGCAAGGCCGAGACGATTTCGTGGTGCATTTACCGGAAATGCATTTAATGATTTCGGCACATCCGGCTCAACCTTATCACCTTTTACCAGCCAGTTGCCGCGTTCAAACACGTAAGATGCCCGGTGCATATATGAGGGGTTTTCTATCATGACTGGTGTTGCAGGAACATCAGCAGTAAGCAATTTCCAGTAAGCAGTTTTTATTTCATTGAAACCGGGCTTGTCTTTACCGGGAAATTGCTCTGTAAAATAAAGCCAGTCAAGCATGGCGCCATTATCTGTTGGCTTTTTTAAATTGGGATTAGAATATGTAAAAATTAGGTTGTGAATACCGCTTGCCTTTTTTATATCTGTCTCTGCTATATGCCATGCCCAGTCTTTTGTCTGCTTTAAAGGTATTGTAGCGATCACTTCACCCTTTGAATTATCTATGTGTATTTGCCAAACTCCTCCCGGCACAAAAGACTGGTAGCGGTAAATAAGGTGGTCCCTGTTATCAAGTTCAACATTTTTCAACCGGCAAACTGCATTATTACGAAATCCGGCAGACTTGGTATCTACCAGCTCACTGTTGGTAAAACTATCGCAGGTCAGGGAATTATAGGAAGGCTGCCAGGTTTTTAAAAATGTATAAGTTTCATCTGATTTTTGCTTCGATACATTTTGCTTCAGCCAATGCACAACTTTAGTTACTTCATTTTGCATACTATCATTATAGCTGCGCAGCAAAGGATAATCGTCTTCTGTGTCCTCGTCTCTTGTATTATTAAAAAATGCCATGAACTTATAATAGTCTTCATGCCTGAAAGGATCATACGGATGGCTGTGGCATTGCACGCAACCAAATGTTGTTCCCATCACTGCATTCCAGGTAGTGCTTACTCTATCCATCACTGCTGCTGTGCGAAACTCCTCATTGTCTGTTCCTCCCTCATCATTGGTCATTGTATTGCGATGAAAGGCCGTGGCTATAAACCGGGCATCAGTTGGATCGGGCATTAAATCTCCCGCTATCTGTTCTTTGATAAATTCATCATAAGGCATGTCTTTGTTGAAAGCTTCAATCAGCCAGTCACGGTATTTCCAGATACTGCGGATGTCATCACGTTCATAACCTTTGGTATCGGCATAGCGGGCAAGGTCGAGCCACATGGCTGTCCATTTTTCACCATAATGAGGAGATGCCAGTAAACTGTCAACCAATTCTTCATAAGCATGATCACTATTGTCGCTCAGAAATTTTTGGGTAAGATTTTCAGGCGCCTGCATCCCGATGATATCAAGGCTTACGCGGCGGAGCAGTGTTTCTTTATCCGCCTCAGGCGCAGTTTTCAGCTTTTGTTCTTTGAGCTTACCGAGGATAAAATAGTCTATTTCATTCTTTGCCCAATCGCTTTTCGCAGTGATTAATCCAAAAAATGTTTTGGGTATCGGGACATCAACCGGTTTTACCGGAATATAGCTCCAGTTCTCACCCCAGGGAGCGCCTTCTTTTATCCACCTGCGTAATATATCAATTTCATTTTTGCTTAATGGTTCATGGTGATAAGGCATCCGGTCTTCCGGGTCATCGAGAGTGATGCGGCGTATCATTTCACTGTGATCGGGATCGCCGGGAATGATGGCAGGTTTACCGGATTTTGTTTTAGCCAGCGCATCTTCGCGAAAAAGAAGGCTGAAATTATTCTTTGCTTTTACGCCGCCATGACAGGTAATGCAATGCTTATTGATGATGGGTTTTACCTGTGCGCTGAAATCAACTTTGCTGCTGCTTAAATTGATAAGCCATGATCCGGCTATAACGGCAATCAGCAATATTGCTGAAATGAAAAATACTTTTTTAATGCGTGAATACATCATGACAAGTAAGAGGGGATAAATTTACAAAATCCTGAGACAAAATTCATGTACAAACATTTGAAGCAAAACTTATTCTTCCATATTCGGCTGATTTATCTCTCTTTTCACACATCACTACAGCGCATTCCTGTTTGCAAACAACATCTTCTCTACATTTGCTGTTATACATACAGCATGCAATCCGTCATTGAGGTAAAAGAATTAACCAAGCAATTCAACAGCCTGACCGCAGTAGATCATCTTTCTTTCAGTGTACAGGAAGGCGATGTATATGGTTTCCTGGGGCAGAATGGTGCGGGTAAATCCACAACAATACGTATGCTGCTCACATTGGTGCAGCCGACCGGCGGCAGTATAGAACTGTTTGGATTGAACCTGCAGTCGCACCGTCATGAAATTTTAAAGCAGGTCGGCGCCATGATTGAAAAGCCTGATGTATATAAATACCTGTCGGGGTACGACAACCTGAAACTTTTTGCGAAACTTAGCGGCATTAAGCCGACAAATGATCTGCTGATGCAGCATCTCGATAAAGTAGGGCTTGCAGACCGTGCCAAGGATAAAGTAAAAACTTATTCCCAGGGAATGAAACAGCGTTTAGGTATTGCTATTTCCTTAGTGCACGATCCAAAACTTATTATATTAGATGAGCCTACCAATGGCCTCGACCCGCAGGGCATTGCAGATATACGCAACCTGATTTTGCATTTGAGGAAGGAGAGAGAAAAAACATTGCTGATTTCTTCTCATTTGTTGGGAGAAATTGAACAGGTCGCAACAAAAGTTCTGATTATTGACAAAGGGAAAAAATTAG
>JAHEZC010000177.1 GCA_023251275.1 Parafilimonas sp.
TTTTGCTTCACCAATTCACATAAAGCGGCCTGAACAAATTCCTGGTTTCGCCCCCCTTTGCCATCGCTTTTAATTGTTACCGTTGTTTCTCCACCCATCAAAAGGCACGCAGGCAACGGGCCACGATATTGGAGAATCTCCTGCACAAATTCTTTTGCTTTTTCATCTGCTTCTCCATGCAGATTATCATTAATGATAAACGGATAATAACCCAGTTCTTTTGCTTTATTCATTGCAGCATGCAGGGCAGTACGATTGTTGCCGATTATTTTGGAATGCGTTTTTTTAAATAGTTCATTTCCGGGCTTTGGCGTATCAGCAATTTTTCCCATCAAACCATTTTGCAAATATTTAATGACAGGTGAAGGCAATTTATTTTCTAAATTATAATACTCAACAATTCTCTTTGCATCGGCAAAAGAAGAATTATCAGCCACTGTCAGGCCGCTGGCAATAATATCAGGATCATCTCCCGGCACATCACTTAATATGAGTGAAACAACAGTTGCATTATTTGTATATCTTATCAACTGACCGCCTTTCAATAGTGATAAATGTTTTCGGATAATGTTTATTTCATGAATGGTAGCTCCGCATTGCAACAGCAATTGATTCGTTTGCTGAATATCCTTCAACAATAAGCCGGGAGGTGTATCTGTCAGTAATGCTGATGCGCCCCCACTTATAAGAATAATAACAAGGTCATGCTCCGTAACATTTCTTAATAATTGTTTTAATTTTACTGATGCTTTTACACTATTCGAGTCGGGGAGGGGATGACCGGCTTCAATTGTTTTACAAACTGATAGCTCTATGGCGTGATGATATTTTGTGATGACCAAACCATCAGTAATTTTTTTATCTAAAATTTTTTCAGCCTCTAAAGCCATAGCGGAAGCGGCCTTACCCAAAGAAAGCAGGTAAATATTTCGATGGTTATCCAAACTGAATTCCTTACCACAAACATGAATCACATCTTTATCTGCCTGCAGGTATTGAGGAAGCAATTGCCCAGGTTTTACAGCTTCAACTCCCGCATTAAATATTTCTAACGCATCACTCCGGCTCATGAATGTAAGAATACGATTAAGTTTGGTATGACTAAATGAACTGATTAAAATCAGTTGCAGATTTTAATTTCAAATAAACTGACAGTTCCGGTAAGCTTTAGTCATTATAAATTGATGGTTCTTCATGGAGTGAGACAGCCGGGACAATTTTCTCAGTCACAAAAAACATGTCAATTTCTCCTACATTCTTTGCATGTATTTTACCCCTGTGCGTACAGTGGTAGTCATTCTTAATATGCTCGTAAGTATCTGCTGAGATATTTACTTTTCCCGGAAGACCATTGCTTTCCATACGGCTGGCAATATTTACCGTGCTGCCCCAGATATCATACGCATACTTTTTCATTCCCACAACGCCTGCTACTACAGGTCCTACATGTATGCCGATTCTTATATCCCACACATCAAATCCCTGTTCGGTTCTGGCTTTATTATATTGTTCAATAAAGCTTAGCATTTCAAGACTTGCCTTAACCATGTTGAGCACATGGCCTTCATGATAAGTAGGAATGCCGCCGGCACACATATATGAATCGCCAATGGTTTTTATTTTTTCAAGATTGTTATCTTCCGTAATCTTATCAAATGCTACGAAGCAGGTATTTAATTCATGCACCACTTCTGCAGGCGTCATCCTGTCTGCGAGTGCTGTAAAGCCTTTGAAGTCTGTAAATAAAACCGATACGGATTCATAGTTACGCGGAGTTGCATGTCCAGTGACCTGGAGTTCTGTTGCTACTTCAGACGGAAGAATATTCAGCAATAAATTTTCAATTTCCACTTTCTGACGATCAAGTATTTTATTGGTCTTTACTTTTGTCCTGTAGTTTCTATAAATAATGATAGCGAGCATGAAAGCCATTGCTAATCCAATGATCAATGCATTTCTAGCAAATTTTTCTTTTTGTAATTCAAGATCGGTAAGCTGCTTGTCTTTTGTAAGCAAGGTGATCTGCCCTTCTTTCTTCTGAAGGTCAAAATCAAATTGCAACTTGGCAAGTTTTTTATCTTTTTCATTATTATACAAAGTATCCTTATAGGCAGAATATTTTACTTCATACGCATGCGCATTTTCATAATCATTTATTTTGGCATAAGATGCTGCCATTGCGCTGTCAACAGTCATCAGTTCCAGGGGAGCATTAATTTCCAATGCTATCGTTTCTGCCTGTTTTAAGTAATCCAAAGCCGTTTCATAATTGTTAAGCTCCATATAAGCTTTTCCAAGCCATTGCAGGGATTGCACTATATCAAGCTTTCCGTCTAATTTTTTTGCGATATCATAAGCACGCCGGTGAGACTGCAGGGCAAGATCATATTTTTTTTGTCTTAAATAAACTTTGCCGATCGCATTATATGAACCGGGACTATTTTCAGAATTACCAAAAGCATCAAGTGATTTTTTTAAATACTTTAATGCCAGTGAATCATTTTTTTTGGTAAAATAAATTTCGCCGATGTTTACTGAAATTGTTCCTATAGCATCATTATCTTTCAGCGCCTCAGCAATAGGCAGTGCCTTAAAATCATAAACCAGAGCAAGGTCCAATGTAGAATCATTGCGGGAATAGATGGCGCCAATATTGGCTGTTGGTGTAACTATCCTTAGCTTATCTCCTGTTTTTTCTGCGACGTCAAGGGATTTTAAAAAATATTCCAATGCTTTTACATTATCCCCCTGGTTCATATAGATAGCGCCTATATTGTTTTGAATATTGGAAATTCCATTCAGGTCATTTATTGATTGAAATGCTGACAATGATTTTTGATAAGAGTCCAACGCGTCAACATAATTGCCCTGGTAGTAATTTGCTATCCCGATGTTTTTCAAAGCCAAAGCTTCGCCTTTTTTGAAATTAATTTTTTTTGCAACTTCCAGCGCCTGCAGGCTGTACACAATAGCCGAGTCGGGATTGGTACCGAAGTTATCCCTGCTTAACGACAATAATGAATTTACCACATCGGTATCAGCGCCGGCAGTGTCAGCGCTGTTTTTGCTTTGTGAAAAGACCAAAAAAGAGTTGCCTGTTAAGAAAATAAATAAAAATATTTTTATCAAATTCATAAGCAAAGCTTTTCTGAACAAAAGATGTTAAAATGAATATGCTGCTTAATCTGTGTATGACAAATTTAAAAATAATCTGTTGTGCGATTAACTTCGAATAATATCAATCGCACAACAGGCTGAAAATAATTTTAAAGTTTTATAAAAGATAATGTTGTTGTTTTTTTATCCTGCATTATTCTTATAAAATAAACGCCGCCGGATAACCTGGAAACATTTAATTCAGCAGACTGTTCCGATTTTATTACAACACTTACAGGCATCACTCTTCCGTTTACATCAAAAACCATAATGCTTTGTTTATTCAACAACGGAATAGTGGAAGTTACCATTAACCTGGTGGTAGCCGGATTGGGATATACCTCTGTTTTAGATACTGTAATCTTACCGGAAGAACCTTCAACAGCGCTGAATGACTGAGCAGCATTATCTTCTCCGCATCTGCGTGAGAATGCCGATGCAATGGCTATATCAATGACTTTATGTCCTCTCACAGGTGTCTTTACTGTCCATATAAGAACTCTGCCATCAAAATATACATCAAAATCGGTAATGCCCGCAGGAAATATTGATGGTGGAGTTCCATAGTACCTCCCTAACCCATGAAGAGAGTTATCCGGCCCTGCAGGTATATAACAGGAAGTTGAATTTCTATTCCTTGCCCTGAAATGTGCTACATATCCCAATCCGTGCGGGCCATTATTAATTTTTTCAACACACTTTAATGATATCCATATTCTGCTGCTGTGAGCAGAAGAATTGACATTGAGCGCACCGTTGATGTAATTTTTTATATAATTTGAATCACCGTCAAAACTAAATGCCGAGGGTGTTATTGTATAAACGCCTGCTGCTCCTGAATATGCCGGTGATACTGTATAAACCGGCCCGGAAGCGGGTATATCGGCATCCTGGTATTGAAAGCCTTTTATCTCAGATGTGAAAACTGGCAATGCTCCGCCAACGGCTATATTTTTTGTATCTGCTGTTATAGTCAATGGAGCTTTATTTATTATCAGTGTTCCTAATCCATACGTTAGTTCATAGTTTCCTGAAATGAATGCTCCCGGTATAATAGCATGAATTCCAGCTCCAATATCATTTGTGATCATATTCACAGACTGTGCAAAGATGGCGTTGTTTGCCGGAGCAGGCGCATCGGTCAGACTTATTACTACCGCAACATTACTGTTGCTTGTGTTATCCGATGTAGCGCTGTTGAGTATTGTTGGATCTCCATTAACCAATGCGCGGCTTGTGGCCCCCTGGCCATTTACAAGTACGCTTGCAGTGCCATTAATTAATGGCCCGGTATTAACCAAAGCACGGCTTGTAGCTCCTTTGCCATTTACCAAAGGAGAAGATGCAGGGTCATCTAAGTAATTAAACATGGAGTTAATGTCAACATCCACAATATAGGTTGTTTGAGTACTGCCGGATGCATTGTTTACCAAAGCCCTTGATGTTGCTCCGCTGCCGCTGCTCATCATGATGCTCAGATTCATAAGGTCACCATTTACAAGTGCCCTGCTCGTGGCTCCTTTACCACTTACTACTGCCAATATTGAATCTGGAATAGATTCGCTGTAAATTACCTGGATTGAATTGCTGAGACTGTCGCGATTTTGCAGGTCAGCAGATGGATCTAACAGGTAATTATAATGTATGCCATGTATCTTTTCACCATAAGTTAATATAGTATCTCTTGGCGTTATCTTAAGAGGCAATTTGCTTATAGTTAATAACCCATCTTCAAATTCATAACTGTATTTTTCCAAAAGTGTGGCATCATCAGGGTCGGATGGATCTAACGGGTTAACGATGCGAATAAAATAATTTGCTACGTTACTTGAATTGGTTGCAGGCGTAGTAAATGCCAAATTATCTAATTTAAGATCTGCAGGAGTTAAAGCTGTACTTTCTATCGGAACTCCATCCACCGTAATTGAAGCCATAAACGAAGGCAGTTTCTCTCCGTACTTTTTTGTTTTGTTATCGGCTGTAACCACTACATGTTTTGTTTTGGGAAAGAAAAATACACTGTCTGAAAATCCTCCGTCAATACTATCGGTTTTATTTGCCTCTGGAATTATGGAAGGGTTAAACAATTGAAGAGGCGGGTTATCATTAAACGGCTGGATTTCAGCAGTGACAGTTTCATTGTCAACGAAGTTTGTTGCAATTGCTTCTCCGCGCAGATAAACTTCTGTCCCGGGATTTAATCCCTTTCCTTTAACTGTAACTGTAAAAGGCTCTGTTACAGGTCTTGTTACCGGATTCGCCGTGACCAATGAATCTATTTGAGGAATAGGATTGGCGAAAGTTTGCATTGCGGCAAAAGGTTGTATAAACCCGTATCCTGATACCGGGTCATAGCCGGGAGCATCCATGTCTATTGCAGTAGATTGCAAAAGAGTTCTCAGGTCAGCCGGAGTGATTGTTTCTCCTAAATATTTCTTTTTCCCTTCAATCAAAAGAGCAGCCGCCGCCGCAGCATGCGGAGCAGCAGCGGAAGTACCAAAGAAATTGGGGAAATCATCATCATCTATGTTTACATTGTTGAAGTTAACAGTCGTATTTACTCCATTAGGCGCCGTTATATCCGGTTTGTTCCTTGCTATTCCATCTACTTCGTCGCCACCAACAGAAGAGAAAGAAGCAATGGTTGGAACGCTTAGGCCATAAGGAGGTGTATTGGTGTAAAGAACTGCCCCCACGGCAATTGCACCCGCAGAATTGGCCTGTCCTACTAAGGTGGATGATCCTGCATAACCGTTGATGGTAAGATTTCCGCGGAAGACGATATATTTGAATTTCACATCGGGCCCAGATGCCTTGCCAATGATTAAATTAGCAGTGGTAGCAGCAGTTACTGTAAAAGGTAAAACTTCAAGCGGGTCATTCCCTATGTTCCTCCTGTTGAAACCAAAAAGCGTAGCCCCAAGGTCGTCGGTTAAAAATATATCGA
>JAHEZC010000178.1 GCA_023251275.1 Parafilimonas sp.
TGCTTATCATCAATGTATAATTCTGCATCAAATACATAATCTTCACCGCTGTCATTCTTCTTCCTTGCTTCACCATTTAAAGCAAAACCGTTTCCTTCGAAGTCAAAGCTTATCTCTTTAATATTAGCGTTATAAAAATCTCTTTTGTCAACCGGGTACATACCTTCAAAGCCTTGTTCAAATTTTACTGTTTGAGGCGTTTGCACAGCAATTGTTATTTTATCATCTTCCACATTGCCTCCGTTTCTTTCAATTACTTCCAATGCATGTTTAAAGCTGATCTCATACACTTTGTTCAGTGACATGGTTGTGTATTTGAAATCTATATCTTCCGCTTCTTTTAAACCCATCTTCCAGTATGCAGGAATATTTTTGTATCCTAACATTGTTCCCAGCACGCCGCCAACAGAAGAAGGATTGCAATCCGCATCCTGTCCCGCTCTTGCAGTTATGTCAAGCGTTTTGGTGTAATCGCCGTTTCCATACAGGAGTCCTAATACAACATACGCTGAATTTATTTTTGAATCAATATTGAAAGCATTAAAGACTCCTTCAGGACAGCCGATTTCGCTCGACCATTTCTTCTGCAATTCAAACCATGTCTGATGCCAGTCTCCGGGATATTGTTTGTGCCATTGAATTACATCTGCAATGCATTGATAAAATGTACTTTTTTCAGGAATGGTTTTCAGCGCTTCTGTAACGATGTAATTAATATCATTTGATGTGAATGCAAGGCTATACATTGCGCCGATAAACACACCGCCATACCAGCCATCTCCATAATTCATGATATGGCCAATTTTATCACTGATTGCGGATGCAGTATTAGGCATACCGGGACTCATCAACCCGGCAAAATCACTTTCAATCTGGTAGTCTATATCATCTGCATGGGGACTATTTATCCAGTAGCCGGATTGCGGCGCTTTGATGCCGTTGAGAATATTATACCTGGCCGCCTGGTTGGCATGCCAAAGCATATACCCCGCATGCGCAAAAGCATTGGCAAAAGAATCAACAGGCGCATCAAGCCCATAACGCTCAAACACATCTACAAAAGTTAAATCCATATATAGATCATCATAGAGGCCGGGTTCGTTCAGCATCGTTTTTTTCAGGTAACCGTCATACCAAAGCAGTGGCTGGTAATCCTGTATAAACGTGCCATTGAAGCGGAATTCATAAGGCCCGCCAAATGTCACGCCAATGGTTTGCCCGGCCCATCCGCCCATGATCTTATCCTTCAGTTGCTCTTTTGTAAAAATGATTGTTTCCGGCTGTTGGGCGAAACTGGTTATTACAAATAATGACATACTTAGAATTAAGAATAATTTCTTCATAGCAAAAAGTTATGTATGGTATGAACAATAGGGGAAATTTCTGTTTGATCTCCGGATGAAATATTAA
Source organism: Parafilimonas sp. (assembly GCA_023251275.1). Lineage (GTDB taxonomy): Bacteria > Bacteroidota > Bacteroidia > Chitinophagales > Chitinophagaceae > JAHEZC01. Next base: position 1,411 of record JAHEZC010000178.1, read on the forward strand.
TCACTTCTTTGATCATTCCAGACAAAGGTTAAACTTTTTTAATTAAATTATGATCCCTGCACCATTGAATCGAAAGTTGTTCAATATGATTAAATGTGATAAAAGCAAACTGATGAAAGCTACTCCTGTTTATTTAGTTTACAATTTCATGACTTAACCGAAGGCTATCCATTTTGTTGGTAAGTGCAGATATAGTAAATTTGCTTCTTATGCTGCAGGCACTCGATATATTGAAAGTAGCGCACCGCAATACGGTAGAGCCTTCTATGAATTTACTCCACATGAAAGAGCAGCATATTCCGGGTTCCATTCAATATGTCATCCGCCGCTATTATCCCCTGCAAAAATGGACAAGCAACGATACAGGTATGCTTGTCTATCACTATAATGAAAAGCGGCCTGCTGAGAATTTCCTTGAACTGCGCTTTTGCATTAGCGGTAATAAATATTGCTTTGAAAAAAGTTGTGCGGAATGCAGTGAATTACCTACAAAGAACTGCAGCGGCAAACATGAAACGACAGATGTTTTTTCTTTTCATTTTTCTTCTACCTTCCTGCACCAGTTTGTTCATAATGTAAAACTCAGCAACAGGAAAGATGAAGTGCTTGCCTTTAAACATCCTAATTCCTTCACCAAGATATTTCCTGTGTGCAGCCGTAAACGCTCTGCGCTTGATGGCTTGCTTAATCACAGCTATAGCGGCGCGATGGAAAATATCTTTATGAATGCCAAGGTGCATGAGTTGCTGCTCTATAGTCTCGAATGTCTTGTTGATGAAAAGGAAGAAGGATTTGTATGCAAGTTTTTGGCGGATGAGTTTGGCCGTGAGCGTATTTACAAAGCCAGGGAAATTTTGTTGCAGCATATCGGTGATCCCATCACCATTAAAGCGCTGAGCCGTAAAGTAGCTATTAATGAATGCTATCTCAAAAAAGGCTTCAAGGAAATATTCGGCACTACAATTTTCGATTTCTACCAACAGCAAAGAATGGAGCATGCCAAATATTTATTGTATGAAAAAGGATTATCTGTGACAGATGTTTCCGCATTGCTCGGTTATTCTTCTATTTCACATTTCTCCGCTGCTTTCAAAAAGCATACAGGATTAAAGCCCTGTGATTTGTTGCGTTAAAGTATTAATTTCTTTTTCCACTTTCCGTAAACCGCTTTCCGCAATGCGTAAGTACGCCGGTTGCCGGTAAAATACTTTTGCGCCTCATCTATAAGTATGCAAAAATTTCTGCTATTAGTTTTTCTCCTGGTTTGTTTAACTGCTGCAAAAGCACAATTCAGAACCAGAGCGCAGCAACAGATATTTACCAATGAAGATTCCCTGAGCAGTGGTTTAAATACAACCAAAACAGTCATTTCCGGTTATGGCAGTGCATTTTATCAAAGGAATTTTGACCAACGGCAATCCACAGTAACACTTGAAAGAACCGTACTTTTTGTGGGGCACAAATTCAATAATAAAATATCTTTTTTTTCGGAGCTTGAATTGGAAAATGCAAAACTGGAGGGCGGTGAAGATAATGGGGCGGAGATCGCAATGGAACAGGCTTTCTTAAAATTTAATCTCAATCCCAAACAATATATTGTTGCGGGTTTGTTCATTCCGCGGATCGGCATCTTAAATGAAAATCATTTACCGGTCAATTTCAATGGTGCGGAAAGACCAATGGTGGAGCAATTGATTATTCCTGCTACGTGGCGGGAATTAGGTATTGGGTTTTATGGTTCAGCCGAAAGGCTGCCGCTTAACTACAGCGTCGCTTTAATGAATGGACTGAACAGTGGAAAACTGGAGCATGGAAACGGAATTCGGGGAGGCAGGGCCGAAGGGAGTAATGCCTTCGCAAATAATCTTGCTGTCACAGCATCCCTTCAATATTCAATCGGTGATTTTAAATTCCAGCTATCAGGTTATATGGGTGGTACTGTAGGTTTAAATAAAAGAAGCGCGGATAGCCTTGCACTCAACAGTGGTGCATTTGGTACACCCTTGTACTTAGGTGAGGGCAACATGCAGTATTCGCGGAATGGTTTCGCTGCAAAAGCGGTTGCTGCTTATATCGCATATCCCGAAGCTGATAAAATAAATACAGCTTACGCAAAAAATATTGCAACCGGCATGTATGGGGCTTATGCAGAAATTGGTTTCGACTGGTTATATAAAAAGCAAAAAGCTGCCCAGTTTATCACTTTTGCCCGGATAGAAATACTCGATCTCAATTCAAGTATTCCTCCTCCGCCAAAAGCTATTTATGATGGTACTGAAAAACAGAAGCACCTGATTGCCGGTATTAGTTATTTGCCGATACAGAATGTTGTGATAAAAGCGGACATACACCTGCTGCATACAGGGCCTCAAAACCCGGAATTAATTATCAATCCGCCACCTAATGCTTTACCGTACCGGCAAGATAACCAGTTTGTGAATATCGGGATTGGATATTCATTTTAGCATTATTCATGCCTGAATTAAAAAACCAGTTAACGGATAAAGATGAAATTTTTTTGCAGGCAGTATTATGAAAATTAAACATTGACTTAATTGACTGAATGGCTATAAATGGAGCGCAGAGACTTTATTAAATCATCCTGTAATGCATGCCTTTTGCTGGCAGCAGGATATTTTTTGCCAGAGCTTTCAGGCTGCAGTCCTGTAAAATTCACCACACTTAATACTGATATTATCAATCATCAGATAACCATACCGGTATCATCTTTTGCCGCGACCAATTTGCAATTGGTCCGTCCGAAAGGATGGTATTACAATATAGCCGTTCAGAAAAAAGATAACGGTAATTATTCTGCCCTGCTCCTGCAGTGCACACACCAGGAGAATCAATTGACGCCAAACGGCAATGGTTTTCACTGCAGTTTACATGGAAGCGACTTTGACAAAGATGGCAATGTACGGAAAGGCCCGGCAGAACATCACCTTGAAGAATACAAAACTTTTACAGACAATAACAATCTTATCATTGAAATTTTAAAAACACCTTAGTATGAAAAAAGCAATCATCGGCTCAGCCTTATTTATTTTAATAATTACTGCTTGTAATAAAGCAAGCCAGGCACCTCCTGCGGATGATTTTAATACACTAAAGCAACAAGTGCTCACTGACTTTGCCAACAATATTGCCGTAAGTGAATATCTTAAACTAAGCGTGGCCGCTGCTAACCTTAATACTTCTATTCAAAATCTTGAAGCCAACACCACAGACGCAAATTTGCAATCTGCAAGAAACAACTGGAAGTCAATGAGGCAGATATGGGAGCAAAGCGAGGGCTTCTTATTCGGCCCTGTTGAAGACTTTGATTATGATCCTAACATTGATACATGGCCTACTGATTATACACAAATGGATTCCTTAATGGCGAGCAGTAATCCGCTTGATGTATCAGATATACAAAGTCTCACTTTATCGCTGCGGGGTTATCATCCTATTGAGTACATCATCTTCGGCGATCATGGCAGCCGCACTGCGGCAGAGCTTTCAGACCGGCAGAAAAAATATATGACAGGTCTCTCAACAGACTTGTTGAATACATGCAATGATCTGTATTTAAGCTGGACATCAGCCCCAATTAATTTTGCACAGGAAGTGATCAATGCGGGCAATGGCAGCAGCCGCTATGCCAAAAAACAGGAAGCTTATCTTGCTATTGTGAGCGCCATGATCGGTATATGTGAAGAAGTGGGCGGTGGCAAAATGAAGGAGCCATTCGATACACAGGACCCGCAGCTTGTTGAATCTCCTTATTCCGGCAATTCGATTGATGATTTCAGAAACAACATTACAGGCTTACAGAATGTTTACCTCGGGTTAAATAGCGGCAAAAGCCTGAAGGACCTGGTCGCGGCAAAAAACAAATCACTTGATAATACCATACAGTCGCAAATAACTGCGGCAATAAACTCATTCAGTAATATGACAGTGTTTTATGAGGAGGCTATCATTACACAGCGTGTGCAGGCACAGCAAACCATGGATGCTTTAGGAACTTTGAAAACAACCCTGGAAAATGAATTGATGCCATTTATTCAGCAGAATATACCGGATTAGATCAATATAGCAGGCAAACAGATCAATAAAGTTTTCTTATGCTGCTGAAAGATCATGCACCTGGTTTTATAAGGATTCAGATATGAAAAAATATATAGTTTTTGGCTCATTGACAACGCTGGTTTTTGCATTCAGCATGTGCAATAAAACCGGCATCTTTGAGGATTCGGGTTATGATGAGCGTCTTAGCGGCGGGGCAGCGACCGTTTTTGATGAAACATCAAAGGCATTTACCAACGCCATTCCCGGGTTAAGCGAAAGAGATATGCGGGTGCATGAATTAGGTGACCAGGGATTTGAACAAACTTTTGTATCTGCGCCTGCTCCGAGGTTTGGCGGACTTGGGCCTATATTTAATAATGTTTCCTGTATCTCCTGTCATCACAACGACGGCAAAGGCACGCCTACAGCGGGTTTATCAACATCTTCTTTATTATTCAGAATCAGTTTACCGGGTATGGATGATCATGGCGGACCGCTTGCGGTACCAGGTTTCGGTGGCCAGATACAGGACCAGGCTTTATTCGGAGTGCTGCCTGAGGCACACATCAATATAGATTTTTCAGATGTGCCGGTTAC
>JAHEZC010000179.1 GCA_023251275.1 Parafilimonas sp.
TCTTTGCAAAAATGTCAACACCTTTATGTGTTACAGATTTTCCCCATGGATAAAACCAATATGAATCATGTGAATAGCTACTGATTGTCGCACCTTCAACAGGCATAATAAGGTTTTGCGGAATTAAGAACCCGATGATTAAAAATATTAAAAAACCTAGGCATAGCTTTTTTAGCTTGCTTATTTTTTTATGTTGAGCCATAAGATTACTTCTAACTCTAATTTAGAAAACCTTTTTATCAAGTATAATAAAAATCCATATTAATTCGAAACCATCTTTTCTATCACACATCTGCAACTGGAATAAGCATTAATTTGATTTAGGAGTAGTCGCAAGCTATCATCACAGTTACATTAAAGTCAATCGTAGAAACACACATTTTTATTGTTGATAGCTTTACCGATTTTGGATATTTATATATATCAGAAATATTCCTGCATTTGCAAGAGTGACCAAGTCTGCATAGTAATAACGATACGAATAATAATAATTATTACTAAAGAAAGAACATGTAAAAACAATAATTCATGAAGGTTTCAGCCAGGCATTGCGCAGGAACAATTCCTGTTCGGTAGCTGTATCATTGAACTCAAGTGCATTATACTTCTTGACAGGCAATTTGGTTATTGTGGCTTTTAATTCAACAGGCGAATCATTTCCTCCCGCATCTTTCCGCATCACTTTTACAATAAGATCATCGCCGGACTTTGCTTCTGAATCGAGATTCTTCAGAAAGCTGCTGAAATTAACAGCAGATATTTCGTTTCCATTGATGGAAATTATTTCATCATCTTTTTGGTAACCTAATTTTTTGCCGACCTCATTCATATTTTTTATGTCGGATATTACCAGCCTTTTTGTTTTTGGATTATAGCCTATGGAAACCTTACCCAATGAAACCGAGCTATCTTTTGTTTCGACTTCTTTCTTGTAATTAACTCCAACGAGATTAAGCATTTCCTGCAATGGCAATGGATTCGACCCGGCAACATACGTGTCGAGAAATTGTCTTATTTCCGGGTAGGTCAGTTTTTCTATTTCACTGAATAGCTCATCATCTTTAAATCCTTTTTGTTTACCATACTTATTGGAAAGATCATGTATCAGGTTCATGATGCCGTATCTGCCTTGTGATAATTGCAGCAGCTTTATATCGAGGCATAATGAAATGAGCGCCCCTTTCTGATATACATTTCCAAATTGCTTTTTGTATTCTTTCAAAACCTGGCTGCTCATTTTTGTAAAGGGTACAGTATCGTTATAATTATTTTTTGACTTAGTAATTTTTTCACCCAGTACATTCAGCAATTCATCCTGAGATATAAGACCATATTTTGCAAGTACCATCTGGGCGTGATATTCGGTAGAGCCTTCATATAACCATAAATGCTCTGACATTTTGGGATTGTTGAAATCGAAATATTGTATCTCTTCAGAATGAATGGTAAGCGGCGTGATGATATGAAAAAATTCGTGAGAGGCATGGTCCACAAATTCCGGCGCTAATTGTTCCGCTGACCGTTCGGGGTAATAATACATCGAGCAATAGGAATGCTCCAATGCACCTTCACCACCCGAATAACTTACCGGCTTACTGTCGAGATAAATGATGAAAGCATATTTATCAACAGGTAATGTTCCGCCGAGATATTTTCCCTGTGCCTGCAACAGCTTATCCAGTTTTTCAGCGAGGAATTTTGAGGATACTTTTTTTGTGGGCGAATACACAGAGATAAGGACATCGGTATTGCCAACTTTAATAACAGTAGTATCGGGCACATCATACATGAAGGGATTATCTACAATCCTGTTATAGGATTCGGTGATGAATTTATCACTGGTAGCACTGTTATCTATATCAGTCAAGGCCGTACTGCCATAAAAATTGGCAGGGTGCTTAATTGTTACATCATAACTGATATTTTTCATGTCGTCAAAATAGCCGAGGAAGCAATGATTGTTGATAACGTAATTGGTATCTTTTTGAATATTGCTGCCGGCAGGTTCAAAGATCACCTGTTTTGTTTCGCTGTCATCGTAAGTGTCATTTACCCAATAAGTGAGTTTCTTTAATTTATCTGCATTTGAAATAGTCCAGCTATTCACATCTGTTTTTTCAATGGTGAGTGTCCTTCCTTTTTTATCGAATGCTTTGAAATCTTCAATATATCTTCCGTAATCATCCTCAGAGTAAGTGCCGGGAACGATCTTAGGCAGATGATAAATAATGGTGCTGCTTTTGATTTTCGGGGTGAGCAATTCCACTTTTATTTTATCGTCCGTAACATTGGTAAGGTCAATGGTGAATTTATAAGCATTCGAAGCATTCCTCTTTTTTGCGTTTACAGAGAAAGAGAAAATAATAATAAGCACGGGGATAAAATAAAACTTCTTAACCATTATTTTTAGTTTGATGAATAAAATATCTGCATAAATAATATTATGTGATTGAGCCGGAAAATGTATTATGATGAGGTTCGGATATAGATGGATTAATGGTCAGTGCAGCTTTCGGCGAATCTGTGCAGATAAGTTTTTCTTTGAGCCATTTATAAAATCTTTTACTCAATTCAGTTTTTATATCCCCATTACACCTAAATTTATCCCCACATTATCTATTTACTTAAGCTCAACAAATCTGCAAAATGAAAAAATTTGTTCTTCTTTTTTTAACAGTCTGTGTATGTATTTATTTTTCCTGCAGTAATAAAAGAAACGGGAAAGCCCGGGTGCTCGTATTTACCAAAACAACAGGATTTCATCATGAATCTATTCCGAAGGGTATTGCAGCCGTTCAAAAACTCGGAGATGAAAATGGCTTTGATGCGGATACTACAACGAATGCAGATATGTTTAATGAAGACAGCCTGAAAAATTATTCTGCAGTGATTTTTCTCAACACCACAGGTAATGTATTGAACTATATTCAGCGGGCAGCTTTTGAAAGATATATACAGGCAGGCGGAGGATATGTGGGTGTGCATTCTGCCACGGATACAGAATATGACTGGGGTTGGTATGGGCGATTGGTCGGTGGTTACTTTAACGGGCATCCCAAACCGCAGGAAGCTAAATTTATTATTAAAGACAAGGATCATCCTGCAACTAAATTCTTTACTGATACGATCTGGCAACGAACGGATGAATTATACAATTTTAAGAAGCTCATTCCCGATATGCATGTGTTGATAACTATTGATGAAAAATCTTATGCAGGCGGCACAAACGGTGATTTTCATCCCATGTCATGGTATCATGAGTATGATGGTGGCCGCGCTTTTTATACTGAATTGGGACATACGGATGAATCCTATACAGAACCAAATTATCTAAAGCATTTATTGGGAGGCATACAATATGCAATCGGTGAAAATGAAGAATTAAATTACGCAAAAGCGCACACAGAGTTTCCCCCGGATGAAGACCGTTTTACAAAAACAAGTCTTATACAGGGAGAGTTTTTTGAGCCTACAGAAATGACAATTCTGCCTGATCTTGATATACTCGTTATCCAGCGTCGGGGCGAAATCCTGCTCTATAAAAATGAGACAAAAAAACTGAAGCAGGTCGGCTACCTGAATGTGTACTGGAGAAGCAGTGCCCCGGGAGTAAACGCAGAAGAAGGTTTGCTTGGCCTTTGCAAGGATCCAAATTATGCAAAAAATAACTGGGTGTATATGTATTACAGCCCTGCTGACACTTCTGTGAATCGCCTATCAAGATTTACCTTTAAGAATGACACCCTTGATCCAAAATCCGAAAAAATAATTCTGCAGCTTTATTCACAACGGGATATATGCTGCCATACGGGAGGTTCCATTGCCTTCGGGCCTGATGGCCTTTTGTATTTTTCCGCAGGAGACAATTCAACTCCATTTGATGAGCCTGGTGTAAAATATGTAAACAGCGGTTTTGCTCCATTGAACGATCTGCCCGGCCATCAGCAGTATGATGCAAGAAGGTCTTCGGGCAATACCAATGACCTGCGCGGAAAAATTATGCGCATAAGAGTGAAGGATGATGGAACTTATGAAATTCCCGATGGAAATCTTTTCCCCAAGGGTGAACCAAAGACAAGGCCTGAGATATATGTAATGGGCAACCGGAATCCATATCGTATTTCTGTGGATCAGAAAAATAGCTTTTTGTATTGGGGTGAAGTAGGCCCTGATGCGGCTAACGACAGCCTCGATACAAGAGGCCCCAGGGGATATGACGAAGTGAACCAGGCACGAAAAGCGGGTTATTTTGGCTGGCCTTTATTCGTAGGCAACAATTATCCATATCATATTTATGATTACGCTACAGGCCAATCCGGTCCTGCCTTTGACCCGCTAAAGCCTGAAAATAATTCAAGAAATAACACCGGCTTGAAAGATATTCCGCCTGCGCAGCCTGCTTTTATCTGGTATCCTTATGGCCCATCGCCTGATTTCCCGGAAGTAGGAACAGGTGGCCGCAATGCAATGGCAGGCCCTGTTTATTACACAGACTTGTTCCCGAAAGAAACCCGGTTGCCGGATTATTATAACGGGAAACTGTTTATTTATGACTGGATACGCGGATGGATAAAAGCTGTTACCATGCTGCCTAATGGTGACTTCGATAAGATGGAGCCTTTCATGGAACATATAAAGCTCAGCAATTGTATTGATATGGAGATGGGGCCTGACGGCAAATTATATCTCCTTGAATATGGAACCGGCTGGTTTGCCAAAAACCCGGATGCAGGACTATCGAGAATTGATTACACAGCAGGCAACAGGCCTCCTAAAATAACTTCTTTAAAAGTTGATAAAGCAACGGGCTCTTTACCGCTTACAGGAAAGGCGACCGTTGAAGCAACAGACCCCGATAAAGATAACCTTGCTTATATATGGGATCTCGGTGACAGCACGAAGAAAGAAACTTCCGCACCTTTCATTGACTATGATTACACAAAGGCCGGTGATTATAAAATTTCTGTTGAAGTAAAAGACAGCAAAGGCGCATCTTTAAAAAGCGATGTGGTGGAAGTATATGCGGGCAATGAAACACCTGCAGTGGATATACAGGTTACAGGTAATAAATCATTTTACTTGCCTGGAAAACCTATCAGTTATTCTGTAGCAGTAACTGATAAAGACGACACTTCAAAAATTGACCCGGCCAATCTTTTTGTTTCAGTGGATTATGTGCAGGGCTACAACAAAGCATCCGCAACAATGGGTCATCAGCAAGGTGAAGCCACAGTTAGCGGAAAAAATATTATGCTGTCACTGGATTGCAAAAGCTGCCATAAAGAAAATGAGAAATCTGTCGGTCCATCCTTTATGCAGGTTGCGCAGAAATATGCAAAAGACCAAAATCCCATGAGCTATCTTTCTGAAAAAATTATCAGGGGGGGCAGCGGTGTATGGGGAGAAGTAGCAATGGCAGCGCATCCTTCCCTATCACAAAATGATGTGCAGCAGATTGTGCAATGGGTACTCTCTCTTGCCAATCAATCAGCAATTAAAAAATCTTTGCCTCAATCTGGAACCATTACACCTCCTCTTGATGTAAAACCCGGTGCAACGCTTGTTTTGTCTGCAAGCTATACCGATAAAGGAGGAAATAATATTAAAGCGCTAACGGGCAGGAATTCTTTTGTGCTTGGCAGTAACGGTGTAATGTTTGGAGGCGGTGAAAAAATGCAGGGTTACAGCATTGTGAATTTCAATGGAGTAAATTATATGCTTGCGCCAAAAGAAGAAGGCTGGTTCAGGCTGGAAAACATTGACCTGTCAGGAGTATCTTCAGCAAATATTATTGCAGGATGGGAATCTCCTCCTCAATTCGGCTACGATTTTGAAATCAGGATGGATGCACCGGATGGTAAAGTTTTGGGTAAAGGAAGTTTGCTGCCGCCGGCAAATAAAAATTCACAGCAGGGAATGGCACATCTGAATCTTGAGGTAACAACAGATAATAAATTTCATAATCTTTATATCATCTCAAAACCGAGAAGCAAACAGGAAGCAGGACAGATCGGTATTGCCGCAATTCAGTTCAATGGCAGATAAAAACGTAGAGAT
>JAHEZC010000180.1 GCA_023251275.1 Parafilimonas sp.
TACAGGATGTGTAGCAAAAAAAGTATTGAATATGCCAACAGGCAGGTTGATTTTGAAGCAATAAAACAGCAATACCGCGAAATGTTCAATTAATGTGACTGCTCAAAAAGTTATAGGAAGAAAAATTTTCAATGCTCAAGACAACAAACTTCATTTTTATAATCGAATATTATAGTCATTTCAATTGATGGAACAAAGAAAATTTGATCTCGAAGATCGCCTGGTAAACTTTACCTGCGACATGATTGACGTAGTTGAAGCTTTGCCAATGACAAGAGCTGGAAACTATATCGCAGGTCAATTGATAAAATCCTGTCATTCACCCACCTTTAATTATGGTGAAGCGCAGGCTGCAGAATCACGAAACGATTTTATCCATAAGATGGGAGTTGTGTTAAAAGAGCTAAAAGAGTGCTGGACTGCTTTGAAAATCATTAGAAAAAAAGAAATGATAAAACCAATCAGCAAGCTGGAATACATTTATAAAGAAACCGAAGAATTAATAGCAATTGTGGCTAAAAGTATTTCTATAGCCTAAAAAAATAAAAAGGTAGCTGAGTAATGCTGCAAACATGTCAGTGGGTACTATTCATTGGACATTGAACATTTGATTTATTTTGATTAATTCCCTGAAAGGCTGATTTCTGACTTTAATCAATTTTGGAAGAAAAATTCTCAATACTCAATTCTCAATATTCAAGGCTCGTGCTATCCTACATTGAAAATTGAAAGTTGAACATTGAACACTTAACATTCCCAATCCCTATTAACTAAGGACAGCAAATCATGACTATCTTAGGCATCAATGCCTACCACGCCGATTCAAGTGCAGCCATATTGGTTGACGGCAGGCTTGTGGCAGCAGCGGAAGAAGAAAGGTTTACCCGCATAAAACACTGGGCAGGCTTTCCTGCGAAAGCTATTTCGTTTTGCCTGCAGGAGACAGGAATTGACCTGGCGCAGGTGGATCATATTGCGGTAGGCCGTGATCCGGGGGCAAAGTTGGGAAAGAAGCTTCTGTACTTGTTGAAAAACCCGGCAGGAGGTTTCGGAACGGTTATCAGCCGGGTTCAGAATTCGGGAAAAATTTTGTCATTACAGAAAGAGCTTGCAAGGATTACCGGAACAGATGAAAGTGTTATTCAATCAAAAATTCACCGGGTAGAGCATCATCGCAGCCATCTCGCCTCGGCTTTTTTTGCCAGCCCGTTCAAAGAAGCCGCACTACTCTCCATTGACGGTTCAGGAGACTTTACTACTACGATGACCGGTGTGGGTATCGGAAATAAGATCACGGTAATTAATTCAATAGACTTCCCGGTCTCAGCAGGTACATTTTATACAGCCTTCACACAGTTTTTAGGATTTTCCCATTACGGGGATGAATACAAAGTGATGGGGTTATCTTCTTACGGCGTTCCACGGTATGTGGACAAATTAAGAGACATTATCCAATTCAGGGGTGATGGGATGTTTACCTGGAACAGCCGGTATTTCAGGTCAGCGCGGGACGTGGCAGTAACGTATAGTAAAGAGCATATTCCCTTTTCCGGTCCCTTATATACCGGCTATCTCGAAGAACAGTTTGGCAGGGCAAGGGCTAAAGGTGAGGCGCTGACACAGTACCATAAAGACCTTGCTGCTTCGGTGCAGCAGTTTACGGAAGAGCTTATCTTTCATATTGTGAACCATCTCCAGGCACTAACAGGGTATAAGGATTTATGTTTTGCGGGAGGAGTAGCGCAAAACTCTGTTGCCAACGGGAAAATTTTACAAAACAGCCGTTTTGAAAACTTGTATATCCCTCCCGCTGCTCATGATGCAGGTATTTCCATTGGCGCGGCGTTGTATGTGTATAACCAAACGCTTGATCAGCCCCGTGGGGCGGCATTATATGGCGCTTATACAGGAAGCAAATTCAGCAACGCTGAAATAGAAACATACCTGCAATCCTGCCGTATCAGCTACTCAAGATATACTGACGAGGAACTGTACGAAAAAGTAGTCAGCAGTCTTGTGAACAGCGGCGTAATCGGCTGGTTCCAGGGAAGGGCGGAATTTGGTCCCCGGGCGCTGGGTATGCGTTCCATTTTAGTTGACCCGAGGCGGGATGATGCCAAAGAATTATTGAATAATAAAATCAAACGCCGGGAGAGTTTTCGACCCTTTGCTCCATCCATCCTGAAGGAATATGTGCCGGAATATTTTGAATACACAGGCGAATCGCCATTTATGGAAAAGGTATTTCCCATAAAAAAGGAAAAACGCAGCATCATCCCGGCAGTAACTCATGTGGACGGCACAGGCCGGCTGCAGACGGTGGATAAAAATGTGTCGCCCCGCTATTACCGGCTGATTGATGCATTCCGGAAGAAGACAGGTGTGCCGATTTTGCTGAACACCTCTTTCAATGAAAATGAGCCTATCGTCAATTCACCGGCAGAAGCGCTTGATTGTTTTATCCGCACAAAGATGGATATGCTGGTGATGGAAAACTGTGTGGTGGAGAGATAACCGCCTCACCCTGCCCTCTCCGCCCGGAGAGGGGGTTAAAAAGCCAAAAGGCAGCAAGCCTCACGCATTAATTATTCGGGGAAAATAATTCGACGCTAAAATTTCATTATGAAAAGATTATTGGTAACAGGATCATCAGGATTAATTGGCTCTGAGGTATGCATGCATTTTGCTCAGTTGGGCTGGCGGATATATGGTGTGGATAATAACCAGCGGGCGGTATTTTTTGGCCCGAATGGCGATAACCGCCGAAATCAGAAGAGATTGCAATCAACAATCAGGGATTTTTTTCATGTTGAGCTTGATATTCGTGACCGGGACGATCTGATCAAACTCGTAGCATCTGTAAGGCCGGATGCTATTGTGCATACTGCTGCGCAGCCAAGCCATGACAGGGCTGCATCTATACCCTTTGAAGATTTTGATACCAATGCAGTGGGCACAGTTAATCTCCTGGAAGCCGCAAGGCGCTACCGTACTGATATACCCTTTGTGCATCTTTCTACCAATAAAGTGTATGGCGATGCGCCTAATGAAATTGCCATGACAGAACTTGATACGCGATGGGAATATGCAGATAAAACTTATGTACATGGCATACCCGAAACATTCAGGATAGACCAGAGTAAACACTCTTTGTTCGGCGCCTCCAAAGTTGCCGCGGATATTTATGTGCAGGAGTATGGACGCTATTTTAATATGCCGACAGTTTGTTTAAGGGGCGGTTGCCTGACCGGGCCTCACCACAGCGGGGTTGAATTACATGGATTTTTAAGTTATCTCGTAAAATGCAACTTTCAAGAACGGGAATATACTGTGTTCGGTTATAAGGGAAAGCAGGTCAGGGACAATATTCATTCCTATGATGTAGCACGGTTTATCGAGGATTTTATTGATGCCCCCCGTATTGGAGAAGTATATAATATCGGCGGCGGAAAAGAGAACAGTTGCTCTATTCTTGAAGCTTTTGGTATGATATCTTCCGTCAGCGGCAAAGAGATGATTTATACATACAATGAAAACAGCCGGATCGGCGATCATATTTGTTATTATAGTGATCTGCGTAAGATGAAATCGCACTATCCGGGCTGGGATATTACAAAAACCCTCCAAACCACTTTTCAAGAAATTTACGAGACACAGATGGCAAGGCAAGAGCGAACTATTCTGCAAGTTCCTTAATCTTCAAAAATACCGGAACGAGATGATTAAAAATTTTGATCCATGCATTTGTGGATGATATCGGCATTTGAACCCACTCCTTTGGACAATGTAAGACCTATGCGCTTTATGGGAATAGCAGATGCTGCCCTGGAAAAAGGGCACAGGATCACTTTCTTTACAGGCTCGTTTAACCATTTTAATAAGACACAGCGCTATCATTCCACTACATACCGCAGCGTTGTGAAGCATAGATATGAGTTGGTATATATTCATTCAAGACCCTACACAAGAAATATTTCATACCGGCGGATGGTAGCTCATCTAGATCTTGCCAACAAGCTAATGGCGGAAATAAAGAGCAGGAAAGATTTGCCAGACGCTGTATTTATAAGCTTTCCGCCGATAAGCACAGTACATAAAATAATCCAGTGGGGAGAAGAAAAAAAAATTCCTGTAATTGTTGATATTATTGATCCCTGGCCTGATGTGTTTTTAAAGGTATTCCCGGGTGCATTTCGCGGAACCGCAAAATCCCTTATGTCTCCTTTTTATCATAAGTTAAAAAATATCCTGAATAGTTGTTCGGGCATTACTGCTATTTCCGAAACTTACCTGCAATGGGCAGAAACATTTTATACAGGAGATAAGCCAACTGCATGTTTTTATCCTGCTGTCCAATTCCCGGAAATCACCAATACGGTAGCCAAACTCCGGCTGTCCCTTCAAAAAAAGGAAGGCAGGCTGAGAATGATTTATACAGGGTCACTGGCAGGCTCTTACGATATTGCAGTTATACTGAAAGCCGCAGAAATACTTGAAAAAAAATATCCGGGAAAGACAGAATTTGCCATTGCGGGAAATGGTCCGCAGGAAAGCATGGTAAAAGCAAAGGCGGGGGAATTGAATAACGTAAAGTATTTAGGGTGGCTGAACCATGAAGATATATACAGGGAGTTTTGTTTATCAGACTTAGGGCTTATTCAGCATACAAATGGGGCCACGCAGTCTGTAACCTACAAATTATTTGATTATCTGAGCGCTGGCTTGCCAGTTTTAAATTCTCTGAATGGGGAAATGGCGGCTATTATTAAGGAAAATAAGGCAGGTATGAACAATAAGAGTGAAGATCCAGCTTCACTTGCTGATAATATCGAAAAGTTTATCCTCGACGAGAGCCTGCTGGGAGAATATCGAAGAAATGCAGTTTTATTTGCTGAAAATGCCGGTGATTCAGCCAAAGTATATTACAAACTGATTGGGTTTGTTGAATCGGTAGTTTCGGGTAAAAGAAACAAATTTTTCTGCCCTGGTAAAGAGGTAGCGGTTTAGAATATCAACAAAGCGGTGTATCAGAAATTTTTCAAACCTTTTTTTGACAAGATCGTCGCATTTACCATGCTCCTGTTGCTTTCACCTTTCCTGGTATTGCTTACCATTATTTTATGGTTTGCCAATAAAGGAAAGCCTTTCTTTTTTCAAAGGAGGCCCGGACTGC
Organism: Parafilimonas sp.; assembly: GCA_023251275.1. GTDB lineage: Bacteria > Bacteroidota > Bacteroidia > Chitinophagales > Chitinophagaceae > JAHEZC01. Next base: position 5,174 of record JAHEZC010000180.1, read on the forward strand.
ATGAAAAGGATTTTGTGCTGATCAAATTCCGAACAATGAAAGACATTTATGATGCGGAGGGAAGGCTGGAGAGTGACGCAGAGAGAATGACATCGTTTGGGAGTTGGTTGAGAAAAACTTCGCTTGATGAATTGCCGCAACTGGTGAATGTTCTTAAAGGAGAAATGAGCTTTGTTGGGCCCAGACCCTTGCTCACTGAATATCTGCCGAGGTATAGTGAAAAGCAAAGGAAGCGGCACGATGTAAAACCGGGCATAACAGGGTGGGCACAGGTGAATGGGAGAAATGCCATAGGATGGGACCAGAAGTTTGAACTGGATGCGTGGTATGCGACGCATTGCAGCCTGCCGCTCGATATTCGAATAATCATTCTTACCATTATCAATGTGCTGAAAGCAAAGAATATATCTTCTCCTGTTTCGGTGACAATGGAGAAATTCCAACCCCAATCAAAGTAGCTGATGTATTACCTGTATGGTGCAGGCGGGCATGCCAAAGTAATCATTGAAATACTGGAACTGGCCGGTGAGCAGATAGCTGCTATTTATGATGAAGATGTGCAAAAAAATGAGCTGCTCCATTACCCTGTCTTTCACCATATACCACATACAATCGCTGAAACTGCTGACCCGTGGATCATTTCACTGGGTTCGGGAATATTAAGAAGAAAAGCAGTACAAACTATGGCTGTTAAGTATGGCAAAGCTTTTCATACTTCTTCGCAGATCTCTCTTCGTACATCAATCGGTGAAGGCACAGTAGTGATGGCAGGCGCTGTCATTAATTCCTGTTGTGATATAGGCAGGCATGTGATCATCAATACAAAAAGTTCTGTTGACTATGACTGCAGGCTGGGAGACTATGTGCATATTTCTCCTAATGCT
>JAHEZC010000181.1 GCA_023251275.1 Parafilimonas sp.
AAGCGCTTGTGTAATCAGTTCCTCTTTGGCCACTTTCTCCATGCAGTGTGATTATCCCATTCCCTTTTGTAAGATCTCTCAAACGATAGCTGGCGCCATTCAGGTCGCTATGAATTGTTTGCACACCACTGTAAGCTGTATTGGCGGTACCTGCGGCATCAGAATAAAACAATTGGTCTTTCATGCCCAATACCTGGCCGGTTTGTGCGTCAATGAAATAGTAAGCGCGGCTTAATGGCTGTTTTGCATACACATCCACTTTATAGGCAAGCCGTAATTCACGCGGACTTACATTATCCCCGGCATTATACCATACCAATTTGGAAGTGGGATAATAAGTGGCTTTTGCATCTCCTATTTGTGCTTTTATGCGCTGCTCCATTTCATCATCCTGCCACATATATTTTGCAGCGTTTACATGCTTTACTGCAGCGTCAATCGCCTGTTTGGAATTAAGTGATGAAAAAGAACGGTCATCCATCTGCGTATCAAAATCTGTAATAACTGTTCCGCTCATACCTGTAAGTTTTCCATTTTTTTCGTGGACCACATACATGGTGTTTTCTACAGGCACGCCTTTGTACGTTTGATAATACCTGTAATGGGTAAATCCTAAGCGGTCTGTTTCCTTACTCATTAAAACAAGGTCTGAATTGGGATCAAGATTGAAGATGTTTCGGGCCTGGCCCGGATTGAAAGCGATTTGTTCACCGGCATTAAATGTTGTGAAGTGTTTTGATATGCCACGTTCTCCGCGGATAACTTCACGAAGGTTGTTTTGAGCATAAGCCTGCACAAACAACATAAGCAGTGACAATGTAAAGATTTGTTTTCTCATGTGAATTGTAATTTTAGAGGTGTGATTTAATGTTTAAAGGATAGTTACAAAATCCGCTTATCAGTTCGGGTATAATTTCAGTTCATAAAATATATTCGTCATAAGCATTCATGTTTTTTTTGCAAAGTAAATATTGGTTTCAGATATATTTAAGAATAGCCTGTTTTAATTGGCAACATTAAGTTATAGGTTTTCTGATAGAAATAAAAAATCTTTTTGTTTAGAAAGTATTCCGGCAATTATGTGCAGTGCGGTTAAGTGTATCAAATGTGCATTTCTCAACTAAAATAACAATTATTAATCTCTGGTTATTATCATACCTTACACCGCTTATTAATTAACATTTAAACTTTAAAAGACATGGCCAATAAATTTAAAACCGGCGACGTCATAAGGCTGAAATCAGGCAGCCATACAATGACAATCAAAGGGCACGCAATAAAACATACGCCGCAGGGAAATATTTTGATAGCCGACAGGTATGAATGCTTTTGGTTTGATGGCGTAAAGCCGCAGCAGGCTATCTTCCGGGAAGATTCTATAAAATTAGCTGACGAGCTTACGTAGTTGTATGTTATTTGTTGTTTTACACGGATTAAATAAAGCCCCGATAAATTGTCATTCTTTATGACCTTACTCTTTTGAAATCAAATTTATCTTCTGATAAGTTGACTGGATTTCCTTTCAACCCGAAAAAATAACTCTTTAAATACGGCTGCTTCATCTTAAAAAAATCAGGTTTGCCCGGAATTAAATCTTGCGCATAAGAAGCTCTTCATAAGTATCTTGCATTTTCTAAATTTATTAAAATGATTTACAAAAAATTGCCTTTTGCAGCATTACTGTTTTTATTCTTGATCACCATTAGTGCCGTCGCACAAAAAATACAGACGCTTCCGCGAAGCGTTCCTGAAATTGAGGGCGTTTCTTCTGACAGCATTTTACATTTTCTTGACGGAGTCGAAAAAAGCAAAAACGAATTGCACAGTTTTATGTTTCTGCGTCATGGCAAAGTAATAGCAGAAGGATGGTGGAATCCTTACCGGGCTCACCTGAAGCATACTTTATATTCCACAAGTAAGAGCTTTACTGCCACAGCTATAGGTTTTGCAGTGACCGAAAAAAAACTTACCGTCAATGATAAAGTCATTTCTTTTTTCCCCAATGATCTGCCCGATACCATCAGCCCGTATTTGTCTGCACTCACGATAAAAGATGTGCTCAGTATGACAACAGGCCAGGACCCTGATCCTACTTTTGCAATAGCTTCTCAGCATACCAACTGGGTGAAAGGATTTTTGTCATTACCCATACTCAACATGCCGGGCGCCAAATTTTTATACAACTCACTCGGCACTTATATGTTGTCAGCCATCGTGCAAAAAGTAACGGGAGAAAAAGTAATTGATTACCTGAGACCAAGATTATTTGACCCTTTGGGTATAGAGGGCATGGATTGGGAAACAGATCCACGCGGCATTAATACAGGTGGTTGGGGATTGCGTTTAAGAACGGAAGATATGGCAAAGTTTGGGCAGTTATTCCTGCAAAAAGGAAACTGGAAGGGAAAGCAAATTCTTCCGGCTTCATGGATAGAAGAAGCCAGTACATTAAAGATTTTACAAGACCCTGATGCGCCCCAAAGTAAAAGAGACGCCAGCGAATGGCTGCAGGGTTATTGTTACCAGATGTGGCGATGCAGGCACAATGCCTACCGTGCTGATGGCGCATTCGGACAATATATTATTATCATGCCGGACCAGGATGCTGTGATTGCCATTACTGCGGAAACACCCGACATGCAGGATGAGATAAATCTCGTGTGGAAATATTTATTACCTGCTATGCAAAACGAAAAGTTGCCGGTGAATAAAAATGCAGAAGCAGCCCTCGAGCAAAAACTATCCTCGCTTGCATTGCCGCTGCCTGCAAAAGCTATTTCGTCTTTTGCAAATAATATTGCAGGTAGGACCTTTGCAATTCAACCGAATGAAAAACATATAGAAGAAATTTCATTCAATGTTAATGACGATGCATGTCACGTTACTTTGAAAACTGATACTGCGGTTTATCATCTTGCTTTCGGTGCAGGCAAATGGCAGGCAGGTGAAACAACCATGCATGGGCCTTCTCTTGTCGCCGGCGCAAAGGCGAGTTTAACAGGATTGCCTCCTTTTAAAATTATGGGAAGCTATCGCTGGAGAGATGAACATACGCTGGAATTGATATTGCGCTTTGTTGAAAGCCCTCACACAGAAATAATGACCTGTCATTTTAAGGAGAAAAATATTTCCATTGATGTTGAAAAAAGTTTTGACTATGGGGCTAAAAAAATTGAATTGAAGGGTACAATAAAAGAATGAAGAATATTTTAAGGCAGGCATATTGAAAGAAATAATTTGCCAGGAGCTTTAGAGCACATTGATAAAATTGCTGATTCGGAATGGGATAAACCGGACAGAATATATTGGGAAGATGAGGAGAAGATCACAGAGAAATTATTTCATTTTATCCTTGACAACCACGATAAATTCTATTAAAACTGATGCCAATCAGGCAGACAGTCGCACTGAAAGCGATTAGGTGCACCTTTAACCAAATATTTTCCACTGATATTTTTTTATGACATCTTTCATTCCACGAAGATGTGAGGAAAGGCAGGGATGAAACGGAAAAGATGTATCAGAAAAATGATCCAACTAAATTTGAGTTTATCTGTATAATGAGTTTAAAAGAGAATAGGTAATTTGCAGGCTATGCAGCATTTTATAACATCACTGCGAACATCAAACAGGCCTACAAAAAATAAAAAAATAAAATAGTAAACTTGCCAACGAATAAGTAACAACAATGAAAAAAATAATCCTGCTTTTTCTTATCCTTATTACAGGCACCACCAGGCAGGTATCCGCCCAACTGCAGGGACAGCCCCGCCTCGACTCCCTTCTCACCCAAATCCCCAAAACAACCGAAGACACCAACAAAGTGAACCTGCTGAATGATCTCAGCTTTACGTATAATTCTATCAATCCAGACGAGGGATTAAAGTTCGGAAAGCAGGCAATAGAGCTTGCCGAAAAACTGAATTGGAAAAAAGGAATGGCGAATGCCAATAGAGCGACAGGCGTTAATTACGCGTATGGAAAATCCGATTATCCAGGCGCTTTGGAATATTTTTTTAAAGCATTAAAACTATATCAGGAAATTGAGGACAAAACCGGCATAGCAAAAATTCTCAGCAATATTGGAGTGGTTTATTGGTATCAATCCGATTATCCAAATGCATTAAAATATTATTTTGATGCTTTAAGAATTGATGAGCAATCAGGAAATAAAAACGGAATTGCAGCCACTCTTTGCAACATTGGCATTGTGTACAACAGCCAGGAAGATTATACCAAAGCATTGGAATATATGTTAAAGGCAAATAAGATAGATGAAGAATTAGGAAATAAAAGCGGGATAGCTGCAAACCTCGGCAATATCGGGGAACTGTACAGAAGGTTATCAGATCATGCCCAAGCATTGGAAAATGATTTAAAGGCGTTGCAGTTATATGAGGAGTTGGGAGATAAAAACGGAATTGCAAGAAATCTCGGGAACATCGGGGCTATCTATACAGAAAAAAGGAATTACGCCTATGCGTTGGAATATTATGTAAAGGCATTAAAAATAAGTAAAGAATTGGGACTTAAAATTGGAATAGCTATAAATCTCGGCAATATCGGAAGCACTTATTTAGAGATAGCAAAAGACACTGGTAATCCGGTTAATCACAACAGCTACCAGAATTTTTACGGGAATAAAACAGGGGCATTGCAACAGGCAAAAGTTTATACAGACAGTGCAATAGTTATATTCAAAGAAATCGGGGATTTAAATACTTTATTCAGTAACTATGAACGGTTAAGCGAGATACAAACATTGCTCGGTGACAACAAAGGTGCATTGGAGAGTTATAAGAATTATACGCTTTATAAGGATTCTGTTTTTAATATGGAGAAGGATAAAAAGCTCACTGAAACGGCGATGCAATATGAGTTTGATAAAAAAGAAGCCGCCAGTAAAGCAGAGCAGGATAAAAAAGATATACAACAGCGCAACATTCGTAATTCAATAGCTGCTGGCCTTGCAGGTGCATTGCTGTTTTTAGCAGTGGTCTATCGTCAGCGCAACAGGATTGGCAAAGAGAAAAAGAAAAGTGATGAAGAGAAAAAACGCAGTGAAGATTTGCTGCTCAATATTCTTCCTGCCGAAGTAGCCGAAGAACTCAAAACCACAGGTGCGGCCAAAGCCAAAGCATATACATTGGTAACAGTAATGTTCACTGATTTCAAGGACTTCACCAGTGTGAGTGAAAAAGTAAGCGCCGAATTATTGGTGGACGAAATACATCATTGTTTCAGCGCCTTCGATAACATTATTCAGCATTATAAAATAGAAAAAATAAAAACCATTGGCGATGCATATCTGTGCGCAAGCGGTTTGCCTGTTTCCAATTACACGCATGCAGAGGACATGCTCAACGCGGCAATTGAAATCCGCAACTTTATGCTGGAGCGAAAAATGGAAAAGGAAGTTAGGGGAGAAATACCTTTTGAGTTACGTATAGGTATTCACACCGGACCCGTAGTAGCAGGAATTGTGGGCATAAAAAAATATGCGTATGATATTTGGGGAGATACCGTAAACCTCGCAGCCCGCATGGAACAAAACTCCGATGCAGGAAAAATAAACATCAGCGGCAGCACCTACGAGTTAGTGAAAACAAAATTCACCTGTAAACACAGAGGAAAAATTGAAGCGAAAAATAAAGGAGTAATTGATATGTACTACCTGGAGGGTTGATAGCGTGAAAGTATAATGGAAATAAATTGATAACTCTATTTAATGAAACGATTTTTAATAATTTCTTTTATTTTTTTATACGTATTAAATTCTTCAGAAAGTCAACCTTTGCGTACATTAAAGGACGTTAGTTGGAGCGACTCTGTACTTTTATCATGGAATGATTTTATTGGGCCAGTTGACAATAAATCTGACGGCAAAGCTTTAACTGCTTCTTCAATCATTTTTAAGCCATATTTCAAGAATGATTCTTTTATGCTTTGGGTTGAAGCTATTTTTATTCCGGACCATTCCTGGAAAAAAAATCCAGATTTGGATTCATTTGATTTGACACATGAGCAAACTCATTTTAATATTACTGAACT
>JAHEZC010000182.1 GCA_023251275.1 Parafilimonas sp.
ATAACCAATGTGAATTCAAACCATAAAACAGTTAACTCAAATAATAAAGTAAAGAAGAATACAGCTATTTCGAAACAGTCAACCACAAAGAATCAAAAAATAAATTCAAACAACAGGAGTATAACAAAAAATAAAATGGGAGCTAATACAAACAACGCCAATAAAAGAAAACCAGGAACTAATGCAGCAAAATCAAAAAGTAATAAAAAGCAAAATGAAGATGTTGTGTATAATAAAAAACATCCTAAGCCTAATGACGAAAAATAACAAACCAGGATCAAAAAAATTCAAACTCAATAAAGGAGCCGCCTGACAGGCTCCTTTATTTTTTCTTGTACTTATGCAAAATATTTCTCAACTTGTACCTCTTTATCACACCATTAAAACTAACATCATGATTTCGCATCTTTTATCAAACCTGAATTGGTTACATGTACTTGCTGCCGCAGCGGCTTATTTTATTTTGGGCGCCTTATGGTACAGTCCTGTTTTATTTGCAAAGCCCTGGGCAAAAATGGTAAATATGAAAATGAATGATCCCAATGCCAAAAGCGGCATGGGCGCTATGATGGCCGGCAGTTTTATATTAATGTTTATTGCATGCATCGGCCTTGCCATTATTTACCAGATCATAAAAATTGATACAGTGCTCCTTGCAGTAAAATTCGGTTTGTTCTTTGGAGTTTTCTTTGCTGCCACAGGCATATCTATTTCTTTCATCTATGAGAAAAAACCAATCGGTCTGCATTTTATTGATGGCGGCTATCATATTGCCGGACTAATAGTCGCAAGCCTTGTGTTGGTATTATGGAAATAATTTCCCTCACCGAAACAGGCCCCGAAAAATTCCGGGGCTTTTATTTTTTGGCAGAAATACTCATACGTTTCATTGCATCTGTTCTTTTCGTCTCCTGATGAAGATGCTTAGTATTTGAATGCAAATCCGGGCTGTAAAAAAAATTTGCCGCATCGAAATATCCTGCTTAAATTTAACTCACCTTCTGAAAACTGCTTTAAAATAGCTCGTCTGAGTTACAATCCTTCACCGGGCATCTGAATATTTCATTTAAAACCAATATCCATGAAAACAAAATTTTATCCTCAATCATTTATGGCGAAAATAAGGCTGATATTAACCTTATTTATAACTGGCATCTCAGCAACTTCTTCAGCACAGACCTATCCAACGGGTTTCAATCAGGCTGCCGTAACGTCAAGCCTCACAGCACCCACAAACATGGCCTTTGCCCCTGACGGCAGAATATTTATCTGCGAGCAGGCAGGTACTTTGCGCGTAATAAAAAATGGCAGTTTACTTGTCAAGCCATTTATTACACTCACCGTTAATCACAGTGGCGAAAGAGGATTATTAGGCGTAGCTTTTGATCCAAAATTTGCCACCAATAATTTGGTGTATCTGTATTACACATTGCCCGATGGAAGTCATAACCGGATTATCCGTGTGAAAGCAGATGGTGATACGGCCAAAGCTGCACCGGTTAAAACTGTACTTGATCTTGATCCTCTAAGCAGTGCAACGAATCACAATGGTGGCTCAATAAAATTTGGCAAAGACAAGAAACTATACGTGGCCGTTGGGGAAAATGCCAATGGCGCCAATGCACAAAATCTCGATACTTATCTTGGGAAACTATTGCGCATCAATAAAGATGGAACTGTTCCAACCGGGAATCCCTATACTACAGGAAGTGAGCAAAAAAAACGCGTTTGGGAGTATGGATTGCGCAATCCATTTACATTTGATGTAGAGAAGGGAACGGGAAGAATTTTTGTGGACGATGTAGGAGAAAGTACATGGGAAGAAATAAATGACGCTTCAACAAGCAATCACAATTTCGGATGGCCCAATGCCGAGGGTAACAGCGCCAATCCTGCTTACACTAATCCTGTCTATGTTTATTCACACACAGGTACTACAGACTCTACAGGCTGTGCCATTACAGGTGGTGCCTTCTTTACCCATATTACCACAAATTATCCCGGAGTGTATAAAAACAGTTATTTTTTTATGGATTTATGTGGCCACTGGATCAATCGTATCTCATTAAAAACATCTCCTTTTAAAAAATATAGTTTTGCAACAACCATTGGTGGCAACAATGTCGGACTAACAACGGGTCCTGACGGCAACCTGTATTTTTTATCCCGGGACAATGGTACGCTATATAAAATTATTTATACACCAACTGTTGCATCAGCAGAAGCATCATTATTTGCGGATAAACCGGTTAATAAACCCGGCAGACAGTTAAAAGAAGTACTGATCTATCCATCGCCAGCCAATTCTACCCTGACCATTGACGCCGGAAGCTTTATTGCAAACAAGGCTTTTGTAAATATATATGATGCAAAAGGCTTGTTGGTAAAAAATCTAAGAATGACGGGTACTAAAACAACGGTGAATACATCCTCTCTTACTAACGGATTTTATTTTATAATAATAAATGACGGGACTAATATCAAAAAAATGAAAGTGGAAGTAATACACTGATAATTTCTTTAGAAGTTGAATTTTAAATGCCGGTCATTTTTATAAATAACCGGCATTTTATTTTGATGAAATCGCTGTAATTTTATTTTCATGAATGCAAAAACAAAACTCAGTGTAAACATCAACAAATTTGCCACACTTCGCAATTCACGCGGAGGCAATAATCCTGATGTAGTGAAGGCTGCAATTGATGCACAGCGTTTCGGTGCAGACGGAGTAACCGTGCATCCCCGTCCTGATGAAAGGCATATTCGCTACAACGATGTGCGTGAAATAAAAAAAATTATCAACACAGAATTTAATATCGAAGGCAACTGCACTGAACAAAAATTTGTTGACCTTATACTTGAAGCAAAGCCGCACCAGGTAACACTTGTACCCGATGCACTTGACCAGGTGACCAGCGATCACGGATGGAACACTATTGAGCATAAAAATTATTTGATTGATATCATCAAAGTATTTAAGAATGCAGGTATTCGCGTAAGCATCTTTGTGGACCCGGTGATTGAAATGATAGAAGGCTCTGCGCAAACAGGCACAGACAGGATTGAATTATATACTGAAGGCTATGCAAAACAATTTTTAATAGATAAGGAAAAAGCAATTACGCCTTACATTGCTGCAGCACAAAAAGCAAAAGAATTAGGATTAGGTTTAAATGCAGGTCATGACCTCGATTTGCATAATTTAAAATTCTTCAAACAAAATATTCCCTGGCTCGATGAAGTATCAATCGGTCATGCATTGATCTGTGATGCCTTATATCTTGGGTTTGAGAATGCAGTGCAGATGTATAAAAGGCAGTTAGTGTAGTCCACTCATCAAACAATGCATACATTAATCACAATATTTAAATTGATTTAAAAATTTAAACGGTAGCTTTCCCCCTAAAACCTTTTTTATGAGAAAACTCTCCTTCCTTGCCGCTTTTATTTTTATATACGCCGCATCACACGCACAACTAACTACGCCACCAAATGGCGGCAATAAGAAAGCTGTTGTCGGTGAGCGCATCGGCATCACTGATGTTACCATTCATTATGACCGTCCCGGTGTAAAAGGACGTGAAGGAAAAATATGGGGAGAACTGGTACAGCCCGGCTACAACGATTTGGGATTTGGCAATACCAAACAGGCACCATGGCGTGCAGGGGCTAATGAGAACACAACAATCGAATTCTCGACTGATGTAAAAATTGAAGGTCAAAATTTAGCTGCGGGAAAATATGCTTTCTTTATCGCTTATGATCCCAATGAATGTACCCTCATCTTTTAAAAAAATACCAATTCATGGGGAAGCTTCTTTTATAATCCCGCCGAAGATGCGTTGCGTGTGAAAGTAAAACCGGCCGCAGCAGATAAAACTACGGAATGGTTAAAGTATGAATTTATTAATCAAACAGATAATTCAGCTACTGTTGCCCTGCAATGGGAAAAACTAATAATACCTTTTAAAGTTGAAGTTGACTTAACAGCAACTCAATTAGCATCTTTCCGCAAAGAATTGCAGACTGACAAAGGATTTTTATGGGAGCCCTGGTCGCAGGCAGCCCAATGGTGTGTGCAGAACAACACCAACCTTGACCAGGCTTTATTATGGGCTGATACAGCTACCAGTCAGAACTTTGGAGGAGATAGAAGTTTTCAGTCATGGAGTACCAAGGCGCAGGTACTTGATAAACTTGGCCGTGGCGCAGAGGCAATGGAGATTATGAAAAAAGCATTGCCTTATGGTGGCGTGTTTGAGCTGCATCAATACGCAAGACAATTGCAGAAAGACAAAAAATCTCAACAGGCATTCGAAGTATTCAAAATGAATTACGATAAAAATCCCAATATATTTGTTACAAATATGGGCATGGCAAGAGGGTACTCTGCTCTCGGCAATTTCACTGAAGCGCTCAAATATGCAATCGCCGCTCAACCACAGGCGCCAGACCCTGTAAACAAAACAAACGTGGAAAAAATAATTGAAAGCCTGAAAGCAGGGAAAGATATTAACCAGTAAAGTTTCCAACGTTACTGCAAAACTAATTTCATAGCTTAAGCCGTTTCTGCAAACAGGAGCGGCTTTTTAATAATCCATTACAAAAAGATATTAGGCTCATCTTTACATGTTGCCAATAAAATCTCAATGCTTATTTTTAAATAAAAAAACAATGCACATAGTTTACGGGATAGCAAACTGCGATACTACGCAGAAAGCATTGAAATGGTTAGATAAGCATAAAGTAAATTATGAATTTTATGACCATAAAAAACAAGAAATAACTGCAGATAAATTAAAGCGTTGGTGCAAACAGGTGGGATGGGAAAAGATACTAAACAGAAAATCTGCAACATACCGTGAACTGGATGATGCTGCCAAACAATCTCTCACCAATGAAAAAGCAGCCATTCAAATGATGCGCAAAAATGCCAGCATCATCAAACGTCCTGTGATTGAAATGGATGGACATATTGCAATTGTGGGGTTTGATGAAAAAGAATATCAAAAAAATTTCGGCAGATAATTATTGCAGGATAGTGCTCAGCCTTGATGCAAGTTCTGCCCCGCGAAGGTTTTTTGCAATAATAATACCATTAGGATCTACAAGAATATTCTGAGGAATAGACTGTATATGATACAATTTTGCAGCCGCATTGTTCCAGAATTGGAGATCGCTTACATGCGTCCAGGTCAAATTATCTTTATTAATTGCCCATATCCAATTCGCTCTTGCCTGGTCAAGCGATACGCCAAGCACAGTAAAGTTTTTATCCTTAAACTTGTTATAAGCAGCTACCACATTCGGATTTTCTCTCCTGCATGGGCCGCACCAGCTCGCCCAAAAATCAACCAATACATACTTGCCGCGAAATTGGGCGAGGGAGATTATATTGCCTGAAGTGTCCGGCTGTGTAAAATCTTTCGCTGCAGTTCCGATCCCGGTTGCTTTTTCATTCCTGATAAGTGTGCTTAAGCTGCGTGCATACCGGTTCTCTACTGCACCTTCCCCCAATGTATTAAAACGTTTTTCAAGCAGCACTATATCTTTGTTTGGATCCATATCATAGCTGAATGCAAGCAGTAAAGTTGATACCGGAGAATTTTTTTTGCGTGCAATAAACCGGTCAATGCTGTTTTGATAAATATTATAGGCAGTGTTGAGCATGATGATTGCGGAATCTTCCGCCCCCTGCGAAGAAGAGGATTGTACGAGGTTGCGGTAATATTGAACAAAATCGCTTAATGGCTTTATTTCATAAAGGAATTCTTCGTAATCTGCATGCGGCTGCGAGCCTGTTACAGCCACATCACTGAGATCTTTTTCATCAGAAGATATTTTTATCGCATCATTGCCCATAAACAGAAATATCTTTCTTCCGGCTGAAGGGAATACAAGAATCCGGCTGTCAACTTCTTCCACATTTCCCTTTAACACAAATTTCTCCTGCTTCACACGGGCTTTGGCAATAGTATCGTTTTCATTAATCCCGGCAAGATATACAACACTATTTTCCGCTAAG
>JAHEZC010000183.1 GCA_023251275.1 Parafilimonas sp.
CCGTATCGCTCGTTTTCGTAAGCGTAACAAAATTGCTCGCTATAAAAACACTTTTGATAAAAGGAAAACTGAACAGCTCTTTGGCAAGCGGGGAAGGCCCTGCAGCGGACTCATCAGGAAAATCAATGCTCTTTCCGGGATATAATAATTTATTGGCTACAAACTTCATTGTTTCCGGGTTGGGAGTCATTTCCGTATAAATGCTGATTACCGGGTTACCTGTTTTAATCATAACACACAATTTTAAATCAGGAACAAAGATAGCAAATGCCACACTTTATTAAGGGGCAGAATATTTTGGAACACTATCTGTACCGGAGAATTTTCGTTTATCGAAAAAACCATTTGAAACCTCATCTGCTTTTTGTTATCTGCCGGCACTTTCAGTAAAATGCCTGCCATTACTTTTTGCTTCATTGCCGTTGAGATTGGTGCAGAAGTTCTCATGATTTTCGGTTTCTTATACATTTCATGGAATAACTAAACTGACGAATATTGTTGGTCAGGCGACCGACAACGGAGAGAAAAACCCGGAGTCCATCATTCCCAGGCAAGCGGGAATCTCTCCATGAATGTTCCAATACTAAAATAATGAGATGCCTGCCAGCGCAGAAATAACGATTTCACAATGAGCATAACGTTCCAGCCTTCGCAGGAATAACGATCCTGCATGACAAGACGATTTCATGGTGGATATCACGTTGCTAAATAAAAGAAATCATGCGTATTGTTTTATAATCTTTGTTTTGCAATGACTAAATTTGCAATGATTAAATAAAACAGGTTACTGCTTTGTATTAATAAAATTGAAGGCTGCTAATTTATTAACGCTTGTAAAAGAAAAACTGAAATGAATCCAAATAAAGCATTATGGGAAAAAGGCGACTTCACACGCATCGCGGAAAGCATGAGAGAAAGCGGTGAGGCGCTGGTTGCCAAACTTGGCATTACAAAAGATCTTGACATATTGGATCTTGGCTGCGGTGATGGAACCACGGCAATACCTGCGGCAAGACTTGGAGCGAATGTTTTGGGTGTGGATATAGCAGCAAACCTTGTGGAGGCCGGAAACATTCGTGCAAAAGAAGAAGGACTGGCAAACTGCAGGTTCCAGGAAGGCGATGCATCTGATCTGCAAGACCTGGATGATCGGGCGTTTGATCTTATCGTAAGCATTTTCGGTGCTATGTTCGCTCCAAAGCCGTTTGATGTAGCGAAGGAAATGGTGCGGGTTACCCGTCCCGGTGGCCGGATAGTAATGGGAAACTGGATTCCTGGTGATCCAACGCTGGTAGCTCAGATATTGAAAATCAGTTCTTTTTATACACCACCTCCGCCGGAAGGCTTTATCAGCCCCATGACCTGGGGCGTCGAGAACAATGTGATTGAACGTTTTGGAAACGCCGGGATTCCTGCTGAAAATATATCATTTCTTCGGGAGACTTATACATTCAACATCTCCTGTACACCATCAGAATTTGTCGGGACATTCAGAAAATACTATGGACCAACCATTAATGCCTTCGAAGCCGCTGAAAAGAACGGTAAGGCTTTGGATCTGCAGCATGAATTAGAAACTTTGTTTAACGGTCAGAACAGGAGCTCAGCAGAAAATACTACATTCATTCCTGCCACTTTCTTACTCGTTACGATTATACGTTGAACAGGCTGAAGTTTGGAGCCGGACAGTGAAATCAATACAGCTTAAGAAGCGTCATTTCTTTTCGTTTTGTTAAGGTTGTCAGTAACAGAATTTTTGTAAAAGCTTAAAGATTGAAAACCGGGAGCCCGTCATTCCCCCGAGGCGGGAATCTCTTAAATATTAAATTTTGCATTACTGTAATAATCCCATTTTTTTACATTCAAATTGGGTGTATGAGAAAGAAGCGGAAATCTGTTGTCGCCACACTTTTAAACGTCTTTGTGTGCGTTATTATCAGCCTGCTATTTACAGGTTGCGGTAAAAAAGATTCGCTTACTATTGATCAGGAAAATGCTGTTGTGCCTGGCACAAACGAATTATCGTATGCCACTGCAATTACAATCGGGAACGGCGTTAACCTCCAGCCTTCTTATTATAACAATGGCGATGTAACTTTTGGCTGGGCTTTGATGAAAAAAAATTCAAAGATCAAAACAGTGAGAATCGAAATAGAACCTGCGGCTGATATCGCACAGGTGAAATCCTGGATCAGGCAGGCAACAAAGAATGGTTTTGCTGTTATTGCAACGTATCATAAATACACGGTGCTGGGAACGGATGACCCTGGCGAATTAACAACAGCAGCGAATTGGTGGAAGGCGAACTACAACAAGCTAAGCCGGTCAGGCACATTTACCATTAACCTGATGAATGAATGGGGCAGCCATACCATTTCATCAAATGCTTATGCAGCAGCTTATAACAATGCAATAAGCATTGTGCGGCAGGTTTATAGCGGCGCTGTTATTATTGATTGCCCCGGCTGGGGGCAGGAAACCGCTACTGCTGCAGCAGCCGCAAAAGGCACGAATGGTACCAAGCTTAGCGATGACAACATTATTTTTTCTGTGCACCTTTACCCCAACGGCTGGAACCAGGCAAAAAATCATGTGTTACAAAATTCAGACCTCGACGATCTTGGTTCAGCCGGGAGGCCATGTATCGTAGGCGAATTCGGAAATGCACCTTCCGGTAATGCCAACTGGTCGGGCATGGTGACTTATGCGAAATCCAAAGGCTGGGCGGTGCTTGGCTGGGCATGGAATGGCGATGGCGGCAGCATGAATATGGTTACTCCGCCGTGGAGTTCCAATCCCACGGCTTCTCCCTACAATAAGAGTTCATACTTTACTGTAATTTATGACCTCTTATAGTTCTTCCTCTTCACTTTCAAAAATGTAATTCAGGTTATGTGCTTGAAACAAAACCGCCGGCTCATGACACGATGCTCATTGTTTATTACCTCAAATCAACAATTTCTGCCATGGATCATTTTCATTCTATAATTTTAGCCAAAACCAATTGTTTAGTTATGCTTAGAAAATTTTCATCATCCCTTTTCTTGTCATACCTGATATTGTTTGCTTCCTGTAATCAAAATAATCATGTTGCAAATTCAGAACAAGGTGTGGCTTCGTTAAATAAAGACACGCTTATTGAAAAAATTGTTACGCTGGCGTCCGACGATTTTCAGGGCCGCCGGCCTTTTACAGAAGGCGAAACCAAAACCATCGAATATTTACAATCGCAGTTCAAATCACTGGGTCTTGAGCCGGGTAATGGCAGCAGTTATCTGCAGGACGTACCTTTAGTGGAAATAAAACCGGCAGAGCCGCCATTGGTGAAAGTGCAGACGCCGAAAGGGGTTATTTCCTTGAAAAACCTGACCGATTATGTAGTATGGACTGAAAATACGGAACCTGTTTTGAACATAGAAAGCGCAGACCTGGTATTTGCAGGTTTTGGTATAATTGCTCCTGAATATAACTGGAATGATTATGCCGGGCTTAACGTAAAAGGGAAAATTGTGCTTGTAATGGTAAACGACCCGGGATTTGCCACAGGAGACAGCACTTTATTTAAAGGGAAAACCATGACTTATTACGGCCGCTGGACATATAAATTTGAAGAAGCTGCCAGGCAAGGCGCCAAGGGTTGCTTAATTATTCATAACACGGAAGCCGCTTCATATCCGTTTACTGTAGTGCAAAATTCCAATGGCGGAGCCAAGCTGCATTTAGATACAAGAGGCGGCAATGAATACCGCTGCCCGCTGATGGGATGGCTAAGCGCTGATGCGGCCAAAAAAATATTTACGGCTTCAGGGAAAGATACTTCGCTTTATATCCAGGCTAAAGAACGGGGGTTTAAAGCTTTGCCTTTGAATATTAAGCTATCAGCATCCCTGAAAGTGCAGGCGACTTTCAACACTTCGCATAACGTTGCGGCAAAAATAACCGGCTCTTCGAGGCCGGATGAGTATGTAATTTACACAGCGCATTGGGATCATTTTGGCATTGGCAAACCCGATGAAAAAGGTGATTCCATCTACAACGGAGCATTGGACAATGCAAGCGGAACTGCTGCTTTGCTTGAAATTGCCCGTGCTTTTATGAGCCGACATGCCAAACCGGAACGCACCATTGTATTTCTTTCGGTAACTGCTGAAGAACAAGGTTTGTTAGGTTCGGCTTATTATGTGAAACATCCCATTTATCCATTGGATAGTACAGTTGCCAATATTAATATTGATGGCATAAACAATATCGGGAAAACAAAAGATATAGCTATCAGCGGGGGCATGGGACAATCGGAACTGGAAAATTATTTACTGGCTGAGGTGGAAAAACAAGGCCGGTATATTTCTCCCGAACTGCATCCTGAGGCAGGGCATTATTTCCGCTCTGATCATTTCAATTTTGCCAAAGCAGGCGTACCTGCATTTACAACCGGCGGCGGCTTAGACCACCTGGAAAAAGGCAAAGCTTACGGAAAGCAGCGAGAGGACGATTATACAGCCAATTATTATCACCGCCCTGCCGACCAATATGATTCGACAACATGGAACCTTGATGGTGCTATCCAGGACCTGCAGTTATTATTTTTAGTTGGGGAAAAATTAGCTGATGGAACCGACCGGCCCCGGTGGAAAGCGGGATCTGAGTTTAAAGCCATCAGGGAGAAAACAATTAAATAAGGCTTAATGAAAAACAGAAAACCCAATTGATTTTTTATCAGTCTTGAAAGTAAAAAGTTCGCATATATTTGAAGCAGACAATAAGCGAAAAAGTTTAGAAAATCTCCAACATATAAATTGTAAAGTGCAACTGCTTAATCATTCTAACCTGCATAAAATCATTCTTCTTCCTTTTTTCTGTTTTTGCTTTAAATCATTTTCACAGTGCACCGTTCAAACGGGTCCGCCACCTCCTAATTCAGATTTTAATACAGGATCGGGTGTCGGAGGAGAAACGGACCGCAAATGGAAAGTGGCGAAAGATTCTATTACCGGCGCATATGAAGGGGCTGATATTATGAGCGGGCTTCCAATGATATACTATAATAGTTCCAAATGGATATCTTTCAGTGCCTCCGGGGAACATTCAGGCGACAGATATTTTTTTTATAAAACAGAATTTGACCTGCCTTGTTTCAGCCTTTGCGGTAAAAGTTATGACGACGATAATACATTCTGCCTTAATCTTGACCTGTATGCCGATAACTCGATATATGAAATTTATGTGAATGGCGCTCCGCAAAGCGGCAACTTAGGAAATATCATTCCGCTGCTTCCTGATCCTTTTAACCCGATTGGCCATACACAGAGTGATCCGCTTTCAGTTTCGCTTTGCAAAAACTGGAAATCTGGCAAGAATTCGCTGATCATTGAGATCGCATCTTCTGCTACAGTGGCGGGCATGTTGGCAGAAGCCTCCATTAATCCGCAGCCTCCGCCCGATTCTGATACTATTCCGGAAAATATTTGCAAAGGAGAAATTTTTCATTTCGGAGATCAGAACCTGATAGAATCGGGGTATTATTTTCACTCTTTTCCCCGAACCGGGAAATGTGATTCAAACGTGGTAATACATTTAGATGTAAAACCAAAACCGGATACAACCATCAATCAATCTGTTTGCGAAGGGGAAAATTATGGCGGATATACCAGGAGCGGTACCTACGTTGACACATATCTTGCAGCGGATGGTTGCGACAGTACCCGAACGCTGCATCTTACTGTACAGGAAAAGCCTAAACCTGATCTTGGAAATAAGGCTGCAATCTGCGAAGGAGATTCTTTGTTGCTTTCTCCAGGCTCATTTTCATCTTATGCGTGGCAGGATGGTTCAACAGGAGAATATTATGCCGTAAAAAAACCCGGATTGTATTCTGTAACTGTAACTAATTTCTGTGGCGTTGCAAAGGATGAGATTATGGTTACCGGCGGAATATGCGATATATTTTTCCCCACTGCATTTACACCGAATAAAGACGGGAAAAATGATTACTTCAAAATTCTGACAGACTACAGGCTCCGGGAA
>JAHEZC010000184.1 GCA_023251275.1 Parafilimonas sp.
CAGAGGCGGGCATGAACAGGAGCACCATCTGCATGAAAGCCCTTCAACTATTACCCGCACTTTAATTATTCTTGCGGTATTAGCTGCTATCGGTGGATTTGTGCAACTGCCTGCTGCTTTTGGCGGCCATGATTACCTGAATGAATTTTTAAAAACGGCTGTTCCTGCTGCAGTTCATGAAGATGCCGCATCAGCGATAAGGGAATATTATTTATTGGGAGGAACAATTATCGGGCTGATCATTGTATTTGCATTCACACGTAAATACTTTGCCGTAAAAACTTTTGATGGCACTTACAGTGGTTTCAGAAAAGTGCTCGCAGATAAATGGTATGTGGATGAATTATATGATGCTGTTATTGTAAAGCCACTGGATAAGCTTGCAGCATTTTTGAAGGAAGTGGTTGAAAAATCAGGCATTGATGGATTTGTGAATGGCACTGGGAGGTTTATTCAATATGCAGCCCGTCAATTAAGATTGTTACAAAGCGGGCAGGTTGGGAGCTACATATTGTTTATGATATTATCAATTGCAATGCTGTTTGTAATATTCTGGCACCAGGATTTAATTATGCAGTTTTTTCAAAAAATATTTTAGCGAATTGCTAAAAGGAGATCAGCTATGCTTTCATTATCATTGATATTAATTCCTTTACTAAGCGGGGTAGCTGCCTTTTTTATTAAAGCGGATAATACTTCAAAAAGATTGGCACAGACAGCATCTCTGATCACACTTGCAGTTGCGTTGGCAGGTTCATTTATTCAATCTTCTTCCCTTTTAGCATTTGATGTTGCATGGCTGCCTGAATTAGGGAGCCGCTTCAGTTTATTGTCGGATGGTATAGGCAAAATGCTTTGTTTACTCACAGCGATATCATTGCCCGCTATATTCATAGCAACAGAAAAAAATGAATACGAAAAAAAGGGAAGTTTTTATGGCCTGATGTTATTGACACAGGCAGGATTGATGGGAGTATTTCTTGCAACAGATTGTTTATTATTTTATTTTTTCTGGGAACTGGCATTGATACCTGCATATTTCCTTTGTTCAAAATGGGGTGGTGAAAAAAGAATACAAGTCACATTCAAGTTTTTCATTTATACATTTGTCGCTTCGCTTCTGATGCTCGTCGGCATTTTGTATATCTATTTTAAAACAACAGATCATTCTTTCGCACTACAATCATTTTATCATGTTAAGTTATCCGTAAAAGAAGAATACTTTGGTTTCTGGCTTTTCTTCATTGCATTTGCTGTCAAAATGCCCATTTTCCCTTTTCATACATGGCAGCCTGATACTTATGAGCAGGCGCCGACTGCGGTTACCATGCTGTTGAGCGGAGTCATGGTGAAGATGGGATTATTTGGAGTAATACGGTGGTTATTGCCGGTGTTTCCCAATGCAGTTGCCAGGTTTGATCATATCATTATTTTGTTCTGTGTTATAGGAATGTTGTATGCATCGCTTATTGCCATAAAGCAGGATGATATAAAGCGTTTAATTGCTTACTCATCCATCGCCCATATCGGGTTAATGTGTGCTTCATTGTTTTCAAATCAGCAAGTGGGCATGCAGGGTGTAATGATACAAATGTTTAATCATGGTGTGAATATAATCGGCTTGTGGATTGTAGCTGATGTGATAGAAAAGCAATTGGGTACACGTAAATTCAGCAAGCTTGGCGGGCTTGCTCAAAAAGCGCCTGTACTTGCCATATTATTTGTTGTAATGGCTTTGGCAAATATTGCATTGCCGTTGACCAATGCGTTTGTCGGGGAATTCCTTATGTTCAATGGTTTATTCAGGTACAGTATATGGATGGCTGTGGTTGCAGGTATCAGTATAATACTTGCAGCAGTATATACGCTAAATATGGTGCAGAAAGTTTTTTTGGGAAATATAGTGGCAATTACCGTAAATGCATCTGACAGCAGCCGGAATGTAAATTTAATACTGGTAATATTAGTAATAATAGTAATTGTTTTAGGCATTTATCCTCAACCCATCCTGCATTTAACGCAGGATAGTGTGCAGGCTTTGTTCACGGCTATTCATTGATGGGAAAATGTATTTATAGCTTATGAATGTAATAATACTTTCGGCAGTTTTGGGAGTAATAATGATGATCTGCAGTATCATCGTAAGAAACAAAGGCAGCTTCAGGCATATTGCTGCATTTGGATTGCTGATATTGCTCATCGCAAATATTCTTGAAACTTATGGAAAGGATTTTTTTCATGTAAATACCATGCAGCTACTTCAGTTTGATAGATTCGGCTTTCTTTTCAATTCAATTGCTTTAGGAGCAACCCTTATCTATGTGTTACTGACAGGTAAGGAAATCGAAAAATCCGGCAAGTATGCAGCTGAATATTTTACGCTGATATTTTTTGTGCTTTGCGGTATTTTCATTCTTTCCGCGTACGATAATTTACTGATGCTGTTTCTTGGAATTGAGATCATGTCAATTCCTTTATATATTCTCACCGGCAGTGATAAAAGAAATTTGAAAAGCAATGAAGCGGCATTGAAATATTTCCTGATGGGTGCTTTCTCCACAGGTTTGATGCTGATGGGGATTGCCTTAATGTATGGCGGTACCGGTACTTTTCAATTAGAAGTACAACGCATTTCTGTAGGAATGTATAAAGGTGTTTCTTTTCTCGAGATCACAGGCCTCCTGTTCCTAATGGTGGCGATGGCTTTTAAAGTAAGTGCAGCGCCTTTTCATTTCTGGACTCCTGATGTGTACGATGGTGCACCGGCTGTATTCACTTCATTTATGGCAACCATTGTAAAAGCGGCTGCATTTGTTGCATTCATTAAGCTTTGTGATGTACGTATGACCGCAACGCTTGGTGCCATTGACTGGAAATTATTATTTGCGCTTATCATTGTGTTTACATTGCTTATTGGCAATATTACGGCTGTATTTCAGCAAAGTGTAAAACGAATGCTTGCGTATTCCAGCATTGCGCAAGCGGGGTTTATGCTCTTTGCATTATTCAATGTGAACGATGTGGCAAAAGAAGGATTATTGTTATATACTGCCGCTTACAGCCTTGCTACAATAGGAATTTTTGCGATACTGGTAAAAATGAAGGACTATACTTTTGAAGGATACAATGGTCTTGCAAAAACACAGCCTGTACTCGCTGCCACCAATACCGTTTTTCTTTTGTCATTGGCAGGCATTCCTTTAACCGCAGGCTTTTTTGCCAAATATTATATGCTAGCTGCTGTAGTAAAAACAGGCAGTTATATTTGGCTCGTGGTAGTTGGTGTATTGTTTGCTGCAGTAAGCGTGTATTATTATTTCCGGGTAATACAGGCCATGTATTTCAGAAATGGTAATGCGGCCACTGAAACAATAACTTTTTCTTTCAAAACCGGATTGATAATACTAGCCGCCATTATAATACTGATTGGCATATTGCCGCAGGTTTTGCTTAACTGGTTTTATTTCTAAGCCATTTGCACAGACAGTTTTCCTTCCTTCTAAAATTTATCTTTTCTTACGCGGACTCATTTATCTTTATGGAAAGTTTTTAAATGCAGACCTGGCTGATAAAAAATGCCGGAGAATAATTTGCAGTAAATTTTTTGACTATGACAATGTCTGATTCTTTTTCACTTGCCTTCAGAACGGTGCGCAGCAATAAGCTCCGCACGGGTATAACAGTTGCTATTATTGCATTTGGCATCATGGCGCTTATTGGTATTATTACAGCCATAGAGGCAATGAATGGAAGCCTGCGAGACAGTTTTTCCACGATGGGCGCCAATGGGTTTTCCATTGCCTATAAAGAACGTTTCAGGTTTGGAAATGATAACCAAACAGAGAAAGTTGATAAAACCAAAAAGCAGAAAAAATCAAACCTCGATAAACCCATACAGTTAACAGAGGCAGAAATGTTTAAATCAGCTTATCAGTATCCCGGAATCGTAA
Organism: Parafilimonas sp.; assembly: GCA_023251275.1. Classification (GTDB taxonomy): domain Bacteria; phylum Bacteroidota; class Bacteroidia; order Chitinophagales; family Chitinophagaceae; genus JAHEZC01. Next base: position 3,951 of record JAHEZC010000184.1, read on the forward strand.
GTATTGCGCTGAATGGGCCGGGTGGTAACGAGATACATTACGAGACAAAAAAAACCAACCCGAATGTAAACATCCGGGGCGGCGATGAAAATTATTTGCAGGTTAATGGTTTCACCGTGGAAGCAGGCAGGAATTTTAATCTCCTCGATGTTCAGACAGGTCGAAATGTTTGCTTGTTGGGAAGCGATGTGGCATTAAAGTTATTTGGTGAAAATAAGGATAGGGCTGTAGATAAAATGGTCCGTGTTGGCGGTATTCCTTACAGGGTGATCGGCGTATTGAAAAGTAAAGGTTCAAGTGCCTTGTTGCGTGCAGATAATGTGATTATTGCCACATATAACAATGTGCGCAGGATTGGAAATACCTCGCCTTCCTTCACTATCGGTGTGTTGTCCGATGATGTGCGGAGGATTGACGGGGCTGTGTCCGAAGCTACTGCTGTTTTCAGGGCAGTACGAAAACTGGTGCCGAGGGAAGAAGATAATTTTGTAATTGAAAAAAGTGATAAACTGGCTGAAACATTTATCGGTTTATTGGGAAGTATTGCCGGAGCCGCAGGCGCTATCGGATTAATTACTTTAATAGGCGCAGCTATCGGCCTGATGAATATTATGCTCGTAGCGGTAAATGAGCGCACCAAAGAAGTCGGACTCATTAAAGCCATTGGAGGCAAGAAAAAAAATATACGGCAACAGTTTTTATTTGAATCAACTATTATTAGTTTACTCGGGGCGGCTTTTGGTATTATTCTCGGCGTCCTTGTCGGCAACCTGTTCTCTCTCTTTTTAAATACTGGTTTTGTAGTACCATGGATGTGGGTGATCACCGGTATTGTTATATGCAGTGCAGTAGGATTACTGGCAGGACTCTGGCCCGCCATAAAAGCTTCACGACTTAATCCTATCGTAGCGTTAAGGTATGAATAATGCGCCTTAAATATTTTATCAATCTCTTTTTGCTTTTTTTATCCCAAGAAAAGGCTGCATGTAAGCTGGTATCAATGGCCTTGCTTTAGCAGGCTTAGCTGCAGGAGGCTTCTGGTATTCGATGTAATAAATTTTTAGAAGTATCATGAAATAGGAAATAATCAATGGCCCGAATATTAAACCCGTTATACCAAAATAACGAAGACCAATTATTACGCCAAGAACCGTTACTATCGGGTGCACATCAGCCATTCTCTTTGCAAGTACGAACCGAATCACGTTGTCAATACTACCCATCATTATTGCACCCCATCCTATCATAAAAACTCCCTGCCAGGTAGCACCACTTAGTAACAAGAAAGCGGCTACAGGTATCCATACGAAACCTGCACCAACTATGGGCAATACCGATGAAAAGCCGGTGATAACAGCCCAGAAGCCCGGCTCTTCCACACCTGTTATAAGGTAGGCGATGAAACCAAGCGATCCCTGCGCAACTGCGATGAGCGGAACACCCACCGCATTGCTGAATGTCTGTGCGACAAGCTCTTTGCCAAACATATCAATCTTTTCTCTTTTAAAGGGAAGATAAAATACGATAGCGGCTTCTGTGCGGTTGATGTTGGTAAGTAAAAAATAGAGAAAGAAATACATCATGATGATCCCCGAAAAAAAACTAAGTCCCTGATTCAATATTGTGGTTATAAGTACAGACACATAAGACTTTACTGATTCAAGAGTCTTATCAGAGATTAAACTTATATGAAACTGCTCCTGTAAATGCGAGTCGAATTTTTTGATGGTATTAATAACTGCATCAGGATGGTTGACCACGCCTGCTACTTTATTATACATCATTGTACCCAGCAGGGTGATAGGGAGAAGAATAATAAAAAAGGAAAGAACGATTACGAGTATTGCTGCCAGATTTTTACGCCAGCGCCAGCGTTTGATCAGCATTTCAACCAACGGTCTGCTTAACACATAAAGTGTAATAGCGGCAAGAAATGCACTGAAGAACTGTACAAGGCTTACAAATAAAAAGATCGCGAACATTAATATAATGCCGAGCAAAAAATAGCGGTTTACTTTGTAATCTTTAAGAGTTTCCATAAATTGTGTGTGTAAAGATGGTATAATCATTGTA
>JAHEZC010000185.1 GCA_023251275.1 Parafilimonas sp.
AGTGAAAAAACATAAAGCAAAACATGCGAGAGAAAAAATTAAAACTTTATGTGAGCACATTTCTATCGCTGAAACTACTGCAACATCTGTGGCTTATACCTTAAAGAATTTATCCATCCATGATTTCGAAGATGGCCTTGAATATTATACAGCCATTGAGAACAAGTGCCAATACATTATTACAGAAGATGTCAAAGATTTTTATTTTTCAGAGATTCCTGTTTTTAACAGCAAAGATTTTTTTGAGAAATGCGTATTAATAAAAGATAAACGGCTGTAGTAATTATCACATTGCTGGAAACTTGAATTGATTAATACAATTATTTCTTTTGAAATCTGATCCATCAAAAAAAATTATCATCATCGGCGCTACATCAGGCATTGGTAAAGCTTTAGCTGAATTGTATGTGCAGAAAGGAAATTATGTAGGCATCACAGGAAGAAGATTTAATTTACTCCAGTCGTTGCGTCAACAATATCCTGAACAGATTCTCACTGAATGCTTTGATGTAAGAGGCGATCAAAATATTCATCACCTCAATTCATTGATCGAACAATTGGGCGGGCTTGACCTGCTTATTTATAATGCAGGTTATGGCGAAGTAAGCAAAACACTTAACTGGGAAATTGAAAAAGCTACTTATGAAACCAATGTAAGAGGATTTATTGAAATTATTAATTACAGCTTCAATTACTTTGTACAACAAGGTAATGGGCATATAGCTGCTACTTCATCAATAGCTGCAATCCGTGGTAATAGTTGGGCGCCTGCCTACAGCGCAAGCAAATCTTTTATGAGCAATTATATGGAAGGATTATATATGAAAGCAAAGAGGATGAGGTTGCCCATATATGTGACAGATATTCAACCGGGTTTTGTAAAAACAAAACTGGCAAAAGGAAATCCGCAGTTTTGGATTGCGCAAACAGATAAAGCTGTAATGCAAATAGCAAAAGCTATTGAAAAGAAAAAATGGCGAGTGTATATTACCAAACGCTGGTGGCTTATTGCACAGGTAATGAAATTAGCACCGGGATGGTTATATCACAAATTTGGATAAAGAAAAATTTTAAACAAAGCTTTTTTATAAAGGCTTTCATTCACCCAACGTCATAATTTTAGTACTCCCGTTTCCTAAATTTTCTTTAATTCACACCTGTTAGCAACTTTATAACAATAGTTTTTTAGCCTGCACGTTACTTTTGTGATCATGAATAATAGCATAGCTGATATACAGGCCGAACGGGATAAAAACCTCAAGGCACTTGGCATTACGACCATTACATGCGCTGCTGTTTTTTTATTCTTTTTCCTGGTAAGCTGGACACTGCCGCAATTGCCTCAGCCAATCCAGGATGAAGGCATAGAAGTAAATCTTGGAAACAGCGATTTTGGCCATGGCGATATACCTCCATTAATTCCGGGAGAACCTTCTGAAGCTCAGCAAACAAATATTAATCCACCTCCATCATCCCAGGCTCTTGCTGAAACTCAACCGGAGGCAGCACCCAATGATGAACCAGATGCGCCTGTCGTGAGCACTTCACCCAAACCGGAAAAGAAAATTAACCCTACGGCAAACCAGAATACTGTTACCAAAAAGAAAAATACACAGCCTGTTATTAATCCAACACCAGTGCCGCCCAAACCAAAAGCGGTGTATGCCGGCGGTAAGAATACCGGCAGTGGCGGCAATAATTCAGACACATATAACAACGTACGTAACCAGGGAATAGCCGGTGGTAATGGTGACCAGGGCAAACCGAATGGAAATCCTAATTCTGATAACTACACAGGAAACGGTGGTACGGGGAGCGGCGGAATTAGTATTTCTGATGGACTGTCAGGCAGAAGGATAGGGGGAGCGGCAAGATTTGTGGATGCATACCGATATGGAGGCACTGTGTATGTCAACGTAACGGTTGATATAAATGGTAAAGTTACAAATGCATCGCTTAAACAGGGAAGCCCTTTCGAGGATATAAATAAAATTGCTATCAGGAGGGCATACCAAATCGCTTTTTCAAAAGGAGCTGAAATGCAAACCGGCACAATAAAAATTAAGTTTGAAAATCCCAAAGGTTAAATTTGTCTTTTTTAAGACAGATGAACTATCAGCAAACGCTTGCATATCTTTTCAGTAAACTGCCCATGTTCAGCCGCATTGGTTCGGCGGCTTTTAAGAAGGACCTTACCAATACAATAAGATTGTGCGAAGTTTTGGGCAACCCGCATCATCAATTTAAAAGTATTCATGTGGCAGGTACCAATGGTAAAGGATCGGTAAGCCATATTCTCGCCGCTGTTTTGCAAACTGCAGGATATAAAACGGGGTTATACACTTCTCCACATTTGAAAGATTTCAGGGAAAGAATAAAGATCAATGGCAAAATATGCGAAGAAGACTTTGTAATTGATTTTACAGAAAAAATGCAATCATTGATTGAAGAAATTGAACCTTCTTTTTTTGAGATAACGGTTGCAATGGCGTTTGAATATTTCGCTCAGCAGAAAGTTGATATTGCGGTGATCGAAGTAGGCCTGGGCGGAAGATTAGACAGTACGAACATTATTACACCGGAACTGTGTGTAATTACTAATATCGGATTGGATCATGTAAATATGTTGGGTGAAAGCCTTGAAAAAATTGCTTTTGAAAAAGCAGGTATTATTAAACAGAATATTGATGTGGTAATTGGTGAAGTGCTGCCTGAAACAAAGCCAGTATTTGAAAAAGGCGCATCCGAAAAAAATGCCCCCCTGCATTTTGCGTCAGAAAAAAGATATGTTGCGGACTGGAAGCATGACCATCATCAATTGCATATAACAACAGCCGATATTCCTACAGGCGCCCATGAAAATTATACTATTGACCTGCCCGGAATATACCAGGTAAAGAATGTGCTTACAGCACTTGAAGCAATTCATCAACTGCAATTAAAAAAATGGAAAATTTCTAAAGGAGATATTTTAAAGGGTTTCTCTCAAACAAAAAAAATTACCGGTTTGCATGGTCGTTGGGAAGAGATACAGCAACATCCTGCTATTGTGCTTGATGTGGCTCATAATGAAGACGGCATGAAGCAAATCGCAGAGCAACTTGAGTTAAGCATTTATCATCATTTGCATATAATTATCGGTATGGTAAAGGATAAAGAAGTGGAAAAAATTTTGAAACTGTTACCAAAGCATGCAACTTATTATTTTACTAAAGCACAGATACCAAGAGCTTTACCGGAAGATGAGCTCGCTGAAATAGCTGCTGCCATTGGATTACAAGGTAAATTATTTGCTGACGTGAATTCAGCACTTAAAGAAGCAAGACAACATGCACATAAAGATGATTTGATTTTGATAAGCGGAAGCGTATTTCTTGTCGGGGAAATAGATTATTGAATTGTTAGTTATCACTTCTTAATGGAGGGTCATTTTTTCTAAATATCTCAGGGCATAGAATATAGTGCTCATGTGCATGGACTGTACAATGCGTTTTTCTTCGAGAAGTTGAAATAATTCTTCAAAACTGATTTCAAAAACTTCTATTTCTTCATTTTGGTCAAGTTGTTGCTCCTGCATTTTTTTACCGCCGGTTGCTACAAACATGTGCATCAGGTTGGAATTAGTAGATGGATTTGCCGAAATATGTCCCAGGTAATGAACTGTTTCAAAAACATAGCCTGTTTCTTCCAGCATTTCCCTCCGAATGGCATCTTCAAAATTTTCATCCGTATCATCTACACAGCCGCCTGGTAATTCAATGCACACTTCTCCAAGTGCATGACGATACTGCCTGACCATAATAATTTTTCCTTCGTCGGTTACGGGAAATGCTGTTGCCCATTCAGGAAATTCGAATACATAATAATTTTTAACAAGAGTACCGTCAGGCTTTTCACAGGTATCTTTTCTTGCCGTAAACCAGCTTTCTTTATAAATATATTCCGATGATAATACTTTCCATTTCAGATGTTCGCCCATAAATTGTCATTTTATTTGCAGAATTTTTTTGCAAAAAGCTTACCAACCCTTTCTTTCGCGCAATGCTATGATATGCTGCACATGATGTTTTCCATGCCAGGCATACATGCCAAGCAATTCCCAAAGGCTCATTTGCTTTTTATGTTCAGGGTGGAAAATAGTTTTTTGCCATTCATCTTCAGTAAGGTCTTTTATCGCAGTCACCCACCGCTGGTGAAGCGCATGGAGTAAAGTAAGAGAAATATTCACAGGCAAAGCAATTACGTCCGGCAGCTTTGCCCAGCTTTTTTCTTCATAAGTTTTTATGGTAGGATTGTCTTCCGTTAACGCAAGTTTAAAACGCATATATGCATTGATATGACTGTCGGCTACGTGGTGCACCAATTGATGCACAGTCCAGCCTCCTTCACGATAGGGCGTGTGCAATTGTGCTTCGTCTAAGTTTATAATAGCCGCTTCAAGTTCATCCGGCAAAAATCTTAAATCGAGCAGCCATTCTTCTTTCTGCTTGTTGGAGAAAGTTTGTAATAAATATTTACCAATAGGATAACGTATATCTTCTGACATAATGATTTTTGAGCACCAAACTTATGAATAAATAAGATATTTATTCTTCAGGGGTAAATGGACGCAGAAATTGAATAGTGACGCTGTACCTGGTTAAAACCCTTCCCCTTTAATGATTTTAAGTGTTTGAAGGTTTTTTCCTTGCAAAACCCTTACAAAATATACTCCTGCAGAGAATTGCCTTCCAAAAATATATTTCTGGTTGACGCTGCCTCTTGCCTGAAATACTTTTTTGCCATATATATCCATCACAACTATTTCAGTTTCTTCATTGCTGTTGCTTAATATTACCAGATTAAAGGTTGTGGTGGCTGGATTTGGCAAAACCCTTACTTTGAATAATTCTGTGTTTGCAGAGAGTTTAGGATTAGTATTGACAATCTTCTTTGCAGCAATATTCCCGCTGTCTGCCGGGGCAGCTACTGTTGTATCAACAGGAAAAGTCAAAATGCTGTCTTCAGGATAAGTTACGACACTTTCCGTTGGAGCTGTTCCTGTACTATCTGTCGGATTAGAACTAACGCCTGTTTTAGAAGGAGAAATAAAACTGGAAGGGCAAGCACCTTTACCGTTAGCAATGGTTACAGAAATGCTGCTGGTGCAACCATTAGCATCCTTCGCAATAATGCTATAAGTACCCGCCGTAAGATTGTTAAATTTGCTGCTTGATGTGAAAGAACTATTATTAATGCTAAACATATAAGGAGAAGTACCCCCGCTTGCACTTACTTGTATTGAACCGTCCGACCCATTTTTGCATGACACAGCAGTTTTAGTAACTAAAGTTGCCGAAAGCTTTGCTGCTGGTTGTGATATGGTTATTCCGGTAAGAGATACTGAGCAACTATTAGCATCTTTTACGGTTATTGAGTAAGTACCTGGAGCCAGGTTTGTAAAAATGTTACTACCTTGGAAAGTGCCGCTACCCAGCTTATAAGTATATGAACCTGTACCACCACTTGCATTTACTGTTATTGATCCATCCGCATTTCCTCTGCACGAAACATTTTTATTGATAGTAGTAGCACCAAGTGGAGAAGGAGAAGATATTACAATACCTGTGGATGTAGCTATGCATCCATTGGCATCTTTTATATATATCGTATAACTACCTGCAACGAGTTTGGCAAAACTTCCGCTTGTTTGGTAACTGCTTGTAACCCCGGTTAAGCTATATTTATAAGCAGGCGTGCCACCCATTCCTGTCGCGGTAATTGTACCATCCGTCTTGCCTGAACATGTAATGTTAGTTTTTGAAACTGTCCCATTTAAAGTTGCGGGTTGTACAATCAAAAACGATATCGTAGCAACACAATTGTTTGCATCTTTTGCATATACTGTATAATTCCCTGCGCTAATGCCTGTAAATTTATTATTCGTCTGGTAACTGCTTGAAATACCCGTAAGACTATATTTAATAGTACCGCTTCCTCCGGTAGCTGTTGCAGTCA
>JAHEZC010000186.1 GCA_023251275.1 Parafilimonas sp.
CATGCGTAAAACCCATTTCCTTTACGTATGGCACAAGTCGTTCTGATATCTCCGCATAACTGTTGTAGCGATGCTCATCATTTTTATCAGGACGCATCCAGCTTGCAAGATGCATTTCATACACACTCCAGGGAGCATTGAGTGCATTGTGTTTTTTTCTTTCCTTCATCCATTCATCATCAGTCCATTCATAAAATGTTCCCCACGTGATAGATGCTGTTAATGGTTTCATTTCCCATAAGTGCGCAAAAGGATCGCCTTTATCCAGCCGTATACCTGCAAAGCCATGTATATGATATTTATACGATTCTCCTGCAGGTATATTGGGTATAAATCCTTCCCATATACCCGAATTATCAAGCCTTACAAATAATTTATGTTCCTCATTGTTCCAGTGATTAAAATTTCCCATGACGCTTACCTGTGTTGCATTGGGCGCCCATACGGCAAAATAAGTACCCTGTGTGCTCAATACTTCAACCTGCTTATTGCCAAAGAACTCGTATAAGCGATAGTGCGTACCCCGCTGAAAATTCTGAATGTCTTCGTCAGTAAACAGCGAATAATTCCATACACGCTTAGTGCTATCCACGAAGTGGATGTCTTCATATTTTTTCATGGTAAGAATTGGTTTTTGAATGTATTAAAGAACGCAGAATTGGTTTGTCACAGTTTTGAAGGCATGCCAAATGCCGTACAGAAATGATAATAACCATTAACGTAAAATTAGGGATGCAAAAATTGGTTTGCACAACAATTTATGCAATTTCACGTATTATATCTAATTCTCACCAACCCTTTTTAAGGCTTTATGAAAAAACCATTCCTGCTGCTTACATTCTGCATGAGTTTCTGCGTAATTATTTTTGCGCAGATTGCATCAGTAAAGGGCGTTGTCACCGATACCGCCAGTAAAGAAAACCTGAATAATACTGTGATCTCAATGCTGCGATCCAAAGATTCCATCCTGTATAAATTTACCCGCACTAACCAAAAAGGCTCATTTGAATTAAAAAACCTGCAGCCGGGAAGTTATGTCCTGCTCATTACTTATCCTCAATATGCGGATTATGTGGATCATATTGAATTAACCGACAGCACTGCTCTTAATCTTGGCAACATACCAATGATATTGAAGGCGAATTTGCTGAAAGAAGTAATAGTGCGACAGCAGATCGGCGCTATACGCCTGAAAGGTGACACAACAGAATATACGGCTGACAGCTTTAAAGTGCAGCCAAATGCAACCGTGGAAGACCTGCTGAAAAAACTGCCCGGCATTCAGGTTGATAAGAATGGGCAGATCACTGCACAGGGGGAAAGGGTGCAGAAAGTGTTAGTGGACGGAGAAGAGTTTTTTGGTGATGATCCCACACTCGTTACACAAAACCTGAGAGCAGATATGGTGGATAAGATACAGGTGTATGATAAAAAAAGTGACCAGGCAACTTTTACGGGAATTGATGATGGCGAAAAGCAAAAGACGATAAACCTTAAACTGAAAGACGATAAAAAGAATGGCTATTTCGGAAAAATAAATTTAGGTGCAGGAACAGATGGATATCATGACAACCAGGCCATGATCAACATGTTTAAAAAGAAACAAAAATTTGCTGCGTATGGTATAGTGTCAAATACCGGCAAGACAGGGTTGAACTGGCAGGATAGGGATAGCTACGGGGAAAGCATTGCAAACCAGTTTGATTATGATGAAAACACAGGCTATTCTTTCAACGGAGCAGAGAATGACGATCTTGATTCCTGGAGCGGGCGTTATGACGGACAGGGATTTCCGCTTGTGCAAACGGGGGGGCTGCATTATAATAATAAATGGAATGATGATAAAGAAACTGCCAATGCCAATTATAAATTTATGGAGTTGCATGTAAACGGCAACAGCGCTACCAATTCGCAATACATATTGCCCGATACGCTGTATTATAACAATCAACGGGAAAGTTTCGCCAATAAAATTGTACGTAACAGGGCAAGCGGCAGCTATGAATATCAATTCGATTCCACTTCATCCATTAAGATAATTACCGACGGAGGGATTGACCATAAGATAACCAACAGGCTGTTTTATTCCGAAGCCCTTGCAAGCGACAGTTCCCTCGTGAACCGGAGTAACAGGAGTATTTCTACTGACGGTAACAACCGTTCTGTTAATTCCAACATCCTTTGGCGAAAAAAGTTGAAGAAGAAAGGAAGGACGATTTCAATTAACCTGAAAGAAACATACAACAACAATACCTCCGACGGATACATCTATGCGGATAATGAATATTTCACAGATGGAAGCAGTTCTCAGCAGATTACCGACCAGTATAAATCCTATCATGATGAAAGTGTATTGTTTGATACAAGGATTACCTATACCGAACCATTGTCTAAAATATCTGCGTTAATCTTCAACTATGGCATCGTGGTTAATAACAGCAATTCAGACCGAAGTTCTTTCAACAAATCAAACAATGGAAAATATACTGAGTTGGACAGCCTTTACAGCAACGACTATTCGTTCAACATTTTTACACACAGGGCCGGAGCGTTTTATAATTTAATTCAAAAGAAGTTCAGGCTCAATGTTGGCAATAATATTGGCTACACCAGCTTTGACCAGAAAGATCTCCATACTGATTTTGTATTCAAAAGAAATTTTGTAAACTGGTATCCGCAGGCATCAATAAGGTACATGTTTTCACCGCAACAAAGAATTTCGCTGAATTATAATGGGAATACAAGGCAACCATCTATTCAGCAAATACAGCCGGTATTAACAAATGAGGATCCGCTGAATATTTCAATCGGTAATCCAGACCTGAAGCCCGAATTCAGAAACAATATCGGGATGTATTTTTCGGACTATAAAGCTTTAAAAGACAGGTATATCGGGATTTACTTTAATTCTGGTTTTACGCAAAATGCTATCAGCAGTAAAGATTATATTGATACGCTTGGCCGAAAAGTTTACCAGGCCGTAAACCTTGATGGCAATAGAGATTTTAATGCTTCTCTGAACTATGGATTTAAAATAAAAAAGATTGAAACAAGAATTAATTTTAACGGGAATTTTAACGGAGGCCGGTATGTAAATATTGTAAACAACGTACTCAACGTAACCAAAAGCGGTAATTATACGTTGGGAATTTATATTTATAAGGATAAGGAAAAAAAATACAGCATCAATTTATCCGGTGCAGCTACTTATACAAACAGCAGCTCATCTGTTCAGCAGAATATCAAAACCAAATACTGGACATTTAATATAAATCCGAATTTTGATGTATTCCTTCCGATGAAACTGCAGATACATTCAGATTGCGATTTCAACTTCAGGCAAAAAACCACTGTATTCGATAACAATACCAACGTGATCTTATGGAATGCATGGTTTGGCAAAAAATTGCTGAAGAATGATGTGTTGCTTTTGAAAGTATCTGCCAATGACATACTCGACCAGAATATCGGTTTCAACAGGATGGTAAACAGCAATTATATTTCGCAGAATACTTACAGCACCATTCAGCGTTATTTCCTGTTTTCGGTAGTGTGGAATTTTAATAAAGCAGGTATAAAAGCCCCCGGGCAGGATTAATAATATCATTAAAAATTTGCTTCATGAAAATTCAGTCATTTATTACGGTATGTATCATTTTATCTGGCATGAATGTGCATGCACAAAACTCGGTTTTTCTTTCACAGGGAAGAATAGAGTTTGAACGAAAAATAAATTTGTACGCACAAATTGACGACGAAGATGACCAGGCATGGAAAGACCTGATGAAGAAGAGCAGGCCGCAGTTTAAATCAAACTATTTCGACCTGCTGTTTACGCAAAATAAAACACTCTACAGGCCCGGCAGGGAAAACACAGATAACAACAGGCTATGGCCGCAGCCCGCTGAAGACAATACCGTATTTACTGACCTCGATAAAGAACAAAAGGTAAGTCAGAAAAATGTGTTTGAAGAGAGGTTTCTCCTGCAGGACAGCACCAGAAAAATACAGTGGAAGATAACGGATGAAACCCGTGTTATTGCCGGCCTTGAATGCCGCAGGGCTAATGCACTCATCATGGATTCAATTTACATAGTAGCTTTTTATACAGATGCCATTACTATATCCGGCGGACCGGAATCTTTTATGGGGTTGCCCGGCATGATACTCGGCGTTGCTATTCCCCATGAACATATCACATGGTTTGCTACAAAAGTGTATGCAGAAACCATAAAGGATACAGAACTAACTCCGCCTGCAAAAGGAAAGAAAATAAACAACACTTCTTTATTGGAAACATTACGCGACTCTATGAAAGATTGGGGGAAATGGGGACAGCGCTATATTAAGCAGATAATGATTTAAGAAAGCTGTGCAGGCAATTATAAAATGCACTACATAGCCACCATGTATCTTACACGTAATTTAAATTTCCATTCATTACACATTTACTTCCCTGAAATGGTTATTGCAGGTAACGAAAATTTATAGTTAGTTTTAGTTCACGACTAAATTATTACTATGAACAAATTCATCGAAGCAGTTAAAAATTCAGACCTCACTTCCATTAAAGAATTGCTTCATAAAAATCCGGATTGGATTAATTGGTCTGAAGACAACGGTAAAAATGCACTTCATTATTTATGTGGCCTTCCTGTTGCAAAAGACCCGCAGAAAGCTGAAATCTGTTTTCAAATTCTGAAGTTGCTTTTGAAAAGCGGCATGAACATGAATGCTGTGCATAAAATTCCTGACACCTGCGGATTCTTTCCTGCTGCGCCTCTATGGTATGCATATACCCGCGGCAGAAATGAAAAGCTTTTCACTTACCTTTTATCGAGGGGCGCTGATCCGGAAAATTGCATGTTTGCTATTGCCTGGAATGATGATGTGAAATCCGCAGGTTTGTTTAGAAAGCATGGCGCTGAAATAGACAAAGGCGCAAGTGGAAATACACCATTTCTTGCCGCCTGGAACTGGAAGAGGTTCAACGTGGCGGAATGGTTTTTAAAAAATGGCGCTGATGTAAATTTTACTAACCAGGATGGAAATACCGCCCTCCTTTATGCAGTAAAAAGAAAATATAAAATTGAACAGGTAAAATTGCTGCTGCATTTTGGCGCTGATTTCAATAAAGAAAATAAAGATGGGGTATCGCCTAAAAAATTAGCTGAATTAAATCGCCAAAAAAAGATTTTGAGTCTTTTTGTGAACAGATAAAATTTCCTCTTTCAAATTGTTTCAACAATAACTTTGGTATTATCCCTGCGTAAAAATTTCTGCAATGAAAATTTTAGACGAACTGATCATTCAAATTGAACTGCATTCCGCAGAAGGCATAAGAAACTGCTTTTCAAAGGGAATTAATCCGAATGACTATTTCAGGGGTGAGCCATTGATCTATGAATTAACGAGTGAATATACCCGCAGCCCTTTATTTAAAGATTGTGTCCGGGCTTTTGTGGATTATGGACTTGAATTTGATGACAAGGCGCTTTTATCAGTACTCCTCGATGATTCAAAATCCCTCGATACCCATTTGAAAAACAACTCCGAAACAGTTGCAAAAAAATATTCGCTGCAATGTGCCTATACCCCATTATATGAAGCCACTCTTTTACATATTTGTGCTGAATTCAATCATCTTTCATCTGCAGAAATACTTATTAAATATGGAGCCGATATAAACGCAAAGGCAGGTGTTGACGAAAATGGATTTGGCGGACAAACACCGGTTTTCCATACAGTCAACCAAAATTGCAATCAATCTTTTGAGATGTTCAATTATCTTCTTTTGCAATCTGCAGACTTGAAAATTACAGTTCCTGGACTTATTTGGGGCAAGGGATACGATTGGGAAACATTCATTCCATCTGTAAACCCTGTTAGTTATGCTATGATGGGGTTGTTGCCTCAAATGCACCGTGACGAAAAAACTATATCAAAGGTTGTATCCACTTTATTGAGACATAAATATGGTATTGAGTATGTGCCG
>JAHEZC010000187.1 GCA_023251275.1 Parafilimonas sp.
ATGGGTCCGCTTGTTTCAGCAACTCATTATGAGAAAGTAAAAAATTATATCAGGATCGGGCAGGAAGAAGGAGCGAAAATATTATGCGGCGGCGAACGTCCGCCCGGTTTAGATAAAGGATATTTTTTGCAACCTGTAGTTTTCACAGAAACCAATCACAGCATGCGTATCATGCGTGAAGAGATTTTCGGGCCTGTTGTATGCATTCAAAAATTTAAAACAGAAGAAGAAGCAATAGAACTTTTCAATGATACGCAATATGGACTTGCGGGAGGAATTTTTACAAATAATATTACAAGAACGCAACGTGTGTTGCCTCAACTGCGATGCGGGATTTTGTGGGTAAATTATTATCACCCCACATTCAATGAACAGCCCTGGGGCGGATACAAGCAAAGCGGTACCGGGCGTGAACTCGGGTTATACGGCATTGAAGCTTATCTTGAAACAAAACAAGTGAATATTAATACTGACAGTAATCCCGTGGGTTGGTATGCGTAAGAGATTTGTTTGAATTTCACGGTTTAATTACCTGTCAAAATATATTAAAGGCTGTCCCAGGGATGGCCTATATTTTGAATAATACTAATGATTTCTTTTCTTTATCAAATGAAATTATTTTTTATCCGCTACACAAAAATTATTTTTATTTACCTGCAGTTGCACAGGATATTTGGATTATTCTCTTCTTTTCTTTCAAATTTATATTATCTCACAAAATTTTCACAATGGGCTTATGCAAACCGGAAAGTTGTTTATAATGATTTTCCCTGTAAATGGAGTTACGAAAGAAGGTATCAAATGTATGAATGGGTGATTGAAAAAGAAAAGCTGACAAATGGTATTAACTATATTGAATTTGGTGTGGCAAATGGACAATCTTTTAAATGGTTTCTGAAACAAAATACAAATGCTGAAAGTCGGTTTTATGGATTTGATACTTTTGACGGACTGCCCGAAGACTGGGGCCCGTTCAAAAAGGGATCATTCAGCAATGATAATAAAGTACCTGAGGTAGATGATGCAAGAGGCAAATTTTACGAGGGCCTTTTCCAGCAAACTTTACCTGGCTTTTTAACAGAACTTGATAATACAAAGTGTAATGTATTAATGATGGATGCTGATCTTTATTCTGCTACATTATTTGCACTCACAAGTTTTGCTCCTTATTTAAAGAAAGGGGATATTATTTTCTTTGATCAGTTTGCCGTGCCTACTCATGAGTTTAAAGTTTATCTTGATTTTACGCAATCATATTATATTAATCTCGAATTAATTGCTGCTGCAAACAACTATTATTTTGTTGCATTTAAAGTCTCATAAGCAAATCTATTGTGTAAGCAAACTATCCAGCTTCCTCTTCATTAAAGGAAAATCATTGAGATCATTATGATGTCCGCCCTCTATGGAAATCAATTCATCCCCGTGTTTCATCAGTGATTTCAATTCTTCTGCCTGATTATAAGGAATAGTGCCATCGTCAGTTCCATGAAATATAGTAATAGGTGCTTTAATTTCCGGAAAAAATTCATAGGTGGGAATTTTAAAATGCATCAGCAGGCGTACAGGAAACATCCGGAAATAATGCTGCGCCAGGGCAGTTGCACTGTAATATGGACTTTCGAGGATCAGTCTTTTGCAATCTCTTATACCGGCAAGTTGCGCCGCAATACCAGTGCCTATTGACTTTCCGTAGATGATAATGCTGTCCGTTGAAAATCCTTTTGCCCTTGCCATTTTATATAATTGCAGTGCTTCATCATACAAAGCCTGTTCATTCAGTGTACCGGTTGATTTGCCAAAACCGGGATAATCACACATCCATACTTCATAACCACGTCTTGTAAAGTTGGGTGCAAACTCAGCATAATGATTAATGTTTTCCCTATTGCCATGAAAGTAAAGCACTGCTCCTTTTATTGCACTGCCATTTTGCGGTAAAAATTTAATGATGTTGTACGATGATTTATCATCCGCATGCACATTTATTTCTTCAAACTCAGTATCGAAATGATAAGCATAATTCTGTGGCAATACTACCGGGTGAAATAAAATTTTATCCTGGAATAAATATAAAATAACTCCGGCGACGAAATAGATGATTATCGTGATTTTTATAATGCGGATTATTTTTCTTTTCATAAAATTATTTCTCCCTGCAGGACTAATATATCAGTATAATAAAATATCCCTGATGAAATTATGGTATTCAGGAAATGATGGCAGGTTGTTATGTCCGCCTCCATGTATTCTTATCAATGTTATTGTATGAGGATTTATTTTTTGTAATTGTTCGCTGTGTTTTATTGGTATCAGCCTGTCTTTTGTACCATGAATGATATAAGTATGGCATTTTACTTTCGTGATCCACTGATCTGTTCGCAACTTATAGCGCAGCAACCAGCGATGTGGTAATAACGGCGCATATCTTTCTGCAACCCGAATGAAGCTGTAATAAGGCGAATCAAGAATCAGGTATCGGGGATTGTTGTCTGCTGCTATTTTTGTGGCAAAGCCGCTGCCGATGCTTCTCCCGTAAACGAGCAAATGTGATTCCGGATATTTGGCAAGTAACATTTCATATACAAACTGCATGTCTTTCAGCATTTCCTTTTCGCTTCTTTTGCCGGTACTCTTGCCAAAGCCGCGGTAATCTGCCAAAATCACATCATAATTATAGCGGTAAAAATCTTTCGCGTATTTCGCCCAGCCTTTTATGCTTCTTGTATTGCCATGAAAATATAAAATGAGTCCATTCGGGTTGCCGCAGTAAAAATGCAGGCCATTGATCCTTACACCAGGTTCCACATCAAAAAATAATTCTTCAAAAGGAACATCATATTTATATTGAAAGTCTTCGGGAAGCCTTTCAGGTTTAAAAATAAATTTCTCCTGCACAAAATAAACAACGACCATTAACAGGATATATCCCAGGATAATATAAATAAGCGCAGAAGGCAAGACGAGTTTGTGGTTTGTAGTTTGAAGTTTGTGGTTACTGCAATTTCATCTGTAATTTATAAATGTGCATGAAATTAACAACGCAATTATCCAAACTTTTAAACTTTGGATTTCAATTTTAAAACATTTCTTCAGCTTTGTCATTAAAAACCCTTCGCAGTTTTACAATAGGCATGGGCGATACAATCAGCGGAAATTTTTCAACTGTTACAAAACTGGGATCAAGACCGAAGCCTCTTTCTTCGCTCAGGCTTATTTCTTTTATCCAGAAATGAAGTCTCATGACCACTTTTTCAAAGAATGGCAGTTCATTATCGTGGCTTAAGAATTTTTCCATCACGATAAATTGAAAATCACCCACTATTTTGTTGCGTTCGAGGCTTTCGTAGCGGCTGGTAATATTTACCTCTTTATTGTTTACCAGGTCTTCCACTACTTTTCTGAACATGAGATTTATTTTCTGTTCTACCCTGAAACCAAGCCTGAATTCAACCCGGATAATATCGTTGGGAATAATGTGGTCAACCACATATTCGCAGGTGTATGGATCATCCAGCACATCTACATGCACAAACCAGTAAATGTCTGCACGCTTTGGTTTTTTATTCAGAATGGAATAAATGATCTTATGTTCGATTTCCTTAGGGTTATTGGCGCTTGTAAGATATACGAGGTGTGTGGAATATTTGGGAATTGATCTGTCGTTGCTCAACTCCTGGATCATGGGAATATAGTGCTCCAAACGTACAAATTCCACATACCTGTTCTTTATCTTACGGCTTCTGTACCACACATACATTATTGAAAACATTAAAGTGCCGGCCATAATTGTAATATACCCGCCATCCAGAAGTTTATGCGAAAGCGCAACAAGAAAAGAAATTTCAATAATAAAATAAAATATAAGAAACAGATAAATTAATAAACGATTTACACGGTGCAGAACAAGGTAATTGGCAAATAAAATGGTGGTGGAAATCATTGTCATAATAATTGCCAGGCCATAAGCTGCCTCCATTCTGGATGATTCTTTAAAATATAGTATAATACTTATGCAACCTAAAAACAGAAACATATTCATTCCCGGAACAAACAACTGGCCTTTCTCTTCCGTTGGATAATTAATTTTCATTTTAGGCCATAGATTTAATCGCAATGCCTCACTTATGAGCGTAAAAGAGCCGGAAATCATTGCCTGGCTTGCTATAATGGCAGCGCTCGTAGCAATTATAATACCCACTACAAGAAACCAATTTGGCATCAGGTCATAAAAAGTATTCAGGTGAAGTTGTTCTTTTAATGCATCAGTAATCAGCATTCCTTTTCTATGAGCAAGCAGGAAGGCTCCCTGGCCAAAGTAATTTAAAAGTAAACAGGTTTTTACATATATCCAGGATACCCGTATATTGCCCCTGCCGCAATGTCCCAGATCACTGTACAATGCTTCGGCGCCGGTAGTACATAAAAAAACTGCGCCTAATAAAATAAAGGCGCCTTTATAAGTAGTAAGAAACTTTATAGCATAGTATGGATTCAGCGCTTTGAAAATAGCCCAGTCATCCTGCAAATGAATGATGCCCAATAAAGCAATCATACTAAACCACAGTAACATAATGGGACCAAAAAGCCTGCCTATAGAGCCTGTACCAAATTGTTGCAGAAAGAAAAATGCGCCTATAATGGCAAGCACAATATACATGATAGAATTTGTAGAAATATCATGGAGTACGGGAAGATTTTTCAGACCCTCTATAGCGGCTGTTATTGAAATTGGCGGAGTAATAATGCCGTCTGCAAGCAATGCTGCACCTCCTATCATAGCTGGAAATACCAGCCATTTTCTGCGCCTTCGCACCAGTGCATATAAAGCAAATATGCCGCCTTCACCTTTATTATCGGCCCTCAGTATAAGGAAGACATATTTGATAGTGGTTTGAAAAGTAATTGTCCAGAGTATGCAGGACAAACTTCCGAGAATAAGATCTTCTGATATAACCCGGCCATTTATAATGGAGTTAAAAACATACAAAGGAGAAGTTCCAATGTCACCGTAGATTATACCCAATGCAACAATAAGACCGGCAAATGAAACCCTGTTTAACTGCTTGCTCACAAATTATTTATTCTTAATAAAACGCAAATGTATAGTGAAAAAACAGGTTACAATAAAATTGTATAGCCTGACTAACCTCTTTTTAATAAACTTAGTTTCGATTTGTAACTATATAGTTAATTTTAATGGAACCTGCCGCATAAATATTACTTTTGCCCGGATAAATGATTTGCTTGTATGATGCAAAAAATGGTTTCTTTTTTATTGATTTTAGTTGCAGGTACCTTCACTCTGCAGGCTCAGAAAATTGTGTATTCAGAACCCGACAGGGATGATCAGAGAGGTATGAATTTCGATATAATAGGCAAGTTAAAAGGCAATTACCTTGTTTGTAAAAGTTCCCGCAATTCATATAATATCACCGTTTTTAATGCAGGTATGAAAGTGGTGGATAAGGTTGCTCTTGATTTTTTGCCCGACCGTATTGTCAATAGCGATGTGCTTGCTTATAAAGAACACTTTTATTTATTTTATGAGTATCAACGAAAAAATGTAGTGTATGCTGCGGCTGCAAAAATAGGACCCGATGGGAAAATTATCGGTGAGCCATACAGGCTGGATACCACAGTCATCAGCTCTTTCGCCAACAATAAAATTTATACCATTCTCAACAGTGAAGACAGACAGCGGATAATGGTCCTGAAAATAAACAGTAAGGATCCTGCCAGCTATGTCGTGACAACTTCACTGTTTGATGCAAACCTTGGCTTTATCAGGAAAACCGCTCTTCCAGTTGCAATGCCAGAAAGAAGCGATTTCCTTACAGAATTTGCAGTGGACAATGAAGGAGGACTTGCTTTTGTACGTGCATCAGGCACTTCGCAAAATGATAATATCAACCAGGTAACTTTAATTACGAGAGATGAGCTCTCCGACAGTTTTCATTTGCACGATCTCGACATTTCAAAAATTTTTCTTGA
>JAHEZC010000188.1 GCA_023251275.1 Parafilimonas sp.
TGGGATGTAGAGGTGCTTACCCATGAAACAGGCCATAACCTCGGCTCTAATCATACACATTGGTGCGGATGGAATACCGGCCCTGGCAGCACCTGCGGAGCAATTGATAATTGTTATACGTTAGAAACCGGCGGCGGGTGCAATACCTGCCCCGTTATTACCGATACGGCTGCATTGCCGCAGGATTGGCAGGGCACAGTAATGAGCTATTGTCATTTGACCAACAGCATAGGGATTAACCTCGCAAATGGTTTTGGGCCCTTACCTCAGGCAGTAATAAGAAATACTGTTTCAACATCTTCCTGTATTCATTTGGGTGTATCCTGGACCGGAGCAGTTGATAGCACCTGGGAGAATCCCGGAAACTGGAGTTGCGGTTCCATACCTGGCGCTGACACCGAGGTAATCTTAAACTCCGGTCTTGTCAATTATCCTGTGATTAATAGTGATGCAGTATGCAGAAGTCTGACTCAGCAACCTGGCGCTAATGTAAAAGTTAATACAGGGTACAGCCTTACAATCACAGGATCTCCATAACGATAACCAGGTTTTTGAATTGCTTGAATCATCGGTTGCAATTTATCTTTCTTCCTCCTGGTAAATATTTTTGGTGTGATACAGGAGCAAGGTGTAAAATTATATTTACGATGTGCTGATCATTTCTACAGTCCCCTCTTCTATATCGGCAACCGACGCTTTATACCGGAGAATTTTTCTGCCGATCATCAGAATTACAAAGCTTGATAAAGCGCAGGCGCACATCACACCTGACATTGGCAAAGCGGTATTGTTACTCAAAAAACTTACCGAAGCTGACGCGATTGCACCAATACTCATCTGGATAGTACCCATTAAAGCAGAGGCGCTGCCTGCATTATGTAAAAACGGGGCAAGTGATAAAGCAGGTGTTGGGAAAAGTAAATCCCTGGCTGCTTAAGAAAATAAATATGATACCAATAGTGCCAAACAATCCAATCCAGCCCAGCAGCATACCCAAAAAAAGGGCAATGCCTGCAATTGACTGGCAGCAAAGCGCCGCTCTCACTATTTGTTCACTGCTCCATTTTCTCAGTAAGAAACTGTTTACCTGGCTGCTCAGAATAAGGCCAGCAGCAATCAAGGCAAAAATTCCCCCATATTGCTTTTCGGATACATGAAAAATATTCATAAAAACATAAGGCGAGCCGGATAAATATGCATATAAACCCGCAGAGGCGATTGAACCAGTAAAGACATAGGTATAAAATTGCGGTTCTTTTATAACAAGCAGGAATCCGCTCACTATATGCTTTGGCTTTAATGAATGTGAGGGGTTAGGCTTTTTGCCTTCAGGCAACCCAAAGTAAAGCGCTGCGAGAATAAGTGTAACCATTACAGCAAGCACTGCAAAAATATACTGCCATCCTATTGAAGCGGTGATATATCCGCCGAGGGTTGGTGCGATTATAGGCGAAACACCTATTACAAGCATCAGCATAGAAAAAACTTTCGCATTTTCATGCACGGGAAAAATATTGCGCACCATGGCTCTCGATGCTACCATACCCACGCATCCGCCTAATGCCTGCAACAGGCGAAGCAAAATAAGCATATCTGCAGTATTTGCGAGTGAACATCCCGCAGAGCTGAGAATGTAAATAACAAGGCCAATATATAATGGTCTTTTTACGCCATAGCGGTCAAGCAAAGGTCCATACAACAATTGCCCGGCAGAAATCCCGACAAAAAAACTTGATAATGAAAGGGCCACATGTGCCACAGTAGTATGCAAATCCGCTGCTATATCAGGAAAGCCCGGCAAATACATGTCAATAGAAAACGGGCCAATGGCGGAAAGAAGCCCGAGCAATAATATCAGGAAAAATTTTTGCTTTCCTTTCATGCAGTTAATTGATCTGTAAAACTAATACCGGGCAGCAGAATAATAAATATTGCTACAATGTTTCCCTCATTATTTCTTTGCTGCATTATAAATTCGCTCTATCATATCCACCACTCTTAACCCTTCAGTGGCATTCGTGGCAACATCGGCCCTGCCATTAAGCACATCCACTGCATTTTCAATGATGTAGCTGTGATTCGTTGCTGATCCTTTATATGCACCGTAATCATGTGCCGGATTGGTGGGAAGCAATTTGGGCATAGTATAATTCTTTAAATGACAATATTCAACTTTATCCATATACTGTCCGCCAATTTTTATGCTCCCGTTTTCTGCAATGATGATGATGCTGCTTTCCATATTTTTATCGAGGACGGAAGTGGAAAAACTGATGCATCCCATTCCGCCATTCAGAAAATTAAACGTTGCAATACCGCTGTCTTCAAATTCGGTGAGATGCTGATGATTAAACGATGCAAGCCTCGCTTCTATCTGCTCCACATCTCCAAAAAGCCAATACAGTATATCTATGAAATGGCTGAATTGCGTGAAAAGAGTTCCTCCATCAAGGTCTTTTGTACCATGCCATGTTTTTTTGGTATAATATCTTTCGTCGCGGTTCCAAAAACAATTAAGCTGAACAAGAAAAATCTTTCCAATCGTACCGGAGTTCACCAAATCCTTTATCCATACAGAGGGAGGAGAATACCTGTTCTGCATCACACAAAAAATATGTTTCCGCCTTAGTTCCGCAGCGCAGATCATTTTCTCTGCATCCTGCTTTGTAAGTGCAATTGGTTTTTCAACCACTACGTGTTTGCCTGCATTAAGGCATTGCAAGGCCTGGCTTGCATGCAAACCATTAGGTGTAGCAATATTGATCACATCTGTTTCAATTCCGGATTCTAAAAATGCCTCAAGACTGCAAAAAAATGGAGTGTTGAATGAATCAAGTTTCAGTTCAGATTTATCTTTAATATCTATCAATGCAACAAGCCTTGCGTACCCGTTTCGCTGTATCATTTCAGCATGGCGCTTTCCGATATGTCCGCAGCCCAGGACTGCAAATTTTATATGGTGCATTTCAATCTATTCTGCTTATGCTATTGCCGGTGAGCTGATATTTCTGCCTGCTTTCCTTACAAACAGCAATGCGTTCTTCATTAAAATGTAAGCGATGACCATGCTCACTCATCCATCCTGCATGGCGTGCCGGGTTGCCGAGCATGAGGGCATAAGCAGGCACATCTTTGGTGACTACTGCTCCTGCTCCTATAAAGGCATAAGCCCCTATCCTATGCCCGCACAGGATGGTTGCATTGGCGCCAATAGTAGCGCCTTTTCCCACATACGTCTGCATGTATTCATGCTTTCTTATTATACTGCTTCGCGGGTTGATGACATTGGTAAATACACAGGATGGGCCAAGAAATACATCATCTTCGCAGATAACGCCTGTATAAAGGGATACATTGTTTTGCACTTTTACGTTATCCCCGAGAACGACTTCGGGCATGATGACAACATTTTGACCGATGCTGCAATTGCGGCCTGTTTTGCATCCGGGCATAAGATGCGAAAAATGCCAAATGGCAGTCCCGGCGCCGATATCGGCTCCCGGATCAATTACAGCAGTAGGATGCGCAAAAAATGATGAATTCATCTGATTGACTGATATTGAATTTAATGGCTGGTGTAAAAATGGTAAAAATTTTTCTTCCGCTATTGGAAAACTTTGAATGAGTGATTTCAAAAAACAAAATCACCATAGGTTATTATAAATTCTGCAACTCCTCCCAGAAACTTAATGCTATATTATGTCTTGAAAAATTTTTATGCACATACTCTTTGCCTTTTGTACCTAATTCTTCCGCAAAACGCCTGTTATGATATAGTTTCAGGACAGCATCAGAAAGCTCGGCGGCATTCTCCGGTTCAAAAAATAAACCTCCTTCTGCTTCATCAATAAATAATTCCCTCGCTTCTCCTTCTACCCCCAATAAAATCGGCTTGCCTATCGCCAGCGGTTCAAATAATTTCGAAGGAATGGCGCCTTTAAAAAGATCAATTTTCCTGAGCGGAACAATGTATGCATCGCATTTATGAAGCCATTGGATTATTGCATGGCCCGGCTGATTTGAAATAAATGAAACATTGGGCAAATCCAGGTCATTGCGCAATTGCACCAAAGAATCTTTCACAGGGCCATCGCCGATGATATAAAAACTGATATAGTTATGCGACTTCAATTTATCCGCAGCATGAAGAATTACTTCAAGGCCCTGGGCGTGGCCAATAATTCCCGCATATAAAAGGCTGAACTTCCCGTTGGATTTGCCGTTGCCATTAGTTGCTGCTGTATATTCAAATTTGTCAACATCTACGCCGTTGGGCAGCCAATACATTTTTTTCCCAGGCATTATTTTTTTAATGGCTTCAAGAATTCCTTTTGTTTGCCCGGTAATAAGATCTGCATTTTTATATATCCATCCGGCAAGCCTGTGTGCTGTTTTGAGCAGCAATTTATTTTTTATTATGCCTAATTTCTCAGCGCTTTCGGGCCAAAGGTCCGATACATTGAACACCAGCTTGCATTTCCATTTTTTCTTCAGCCATACGCCGGTAATGCCGAGAAATAATGGCGGTGATTCGCAAATGATCACTTCGGCAGGTTCAATTTTTTTCGCAGCATTCCTGTAAGAGCTTATTGCAAATGAAAAATAATTCATCAGCCGGTGAATAGTCCCTTTACTTTTACCTACATAGATATATGAACGGTGCACAGTAATATCCTCTATATTTTCCCGGATATATTTTTTTTGTTTGTATTCAGGAAAAATTTCATACTTCGGATAATTGGGCATTGCCGTGAGCACCTCTACGCTGTTTCCAAATGATTTCAGATGTATCGCAAGACTGGATAACCGGTTTTGAGGCGCACCGGTTTCGGGGGGGTAATATTGCGTAAGAATAAGGATCTTCACAAGTTATCAGATAGTTTTTCAATAATAACAGCGATTTTTTCACCTGCATTTCCATCACCGTATAATTCCTTCATCTCAGGAAAAGGCTTAGAAAGTAATCCCTGAGAATATTTTAGAATTTTTTTCGAATTACTGCCTGCCAAAATGCTGTAACCGTTTTTAATCAGTTCTGTCCACTCGGTTTGTTCGCGCAATGTAACACAAAACTTCTTAAAAAAGCAGGCTTCTTTCTGCAAACCGCCGCTGTCGGTAATAACAATTGAACAATTCGACAATAGCTGCAGCATGTCGAAATAACCAAGCGGTTTAATTATCCTGAAATCTGTATTTATCTTATGCTGATGAATAAATTTTGCTGTGCGGGGATGCAATGGTACAATTACTTCTTTTTCCTTATTCAGTTGATTTAAAGCCGAGATAATTTTTTCCAGATTATTTATGTCATCGGTATTTTCGGCCCTGTGAAAAGTAGAAAGTATAAAGTTGTTTTGACGAATATTCAATTTTGAAAGAATGCCGGCCTTTGATTTTTTAAAATAATATTTAACTGCGTCAAGCATTACATCGCCTGTCTCATAAATACGATAAAAATCCTTTTCAAATCCTTCCTTTTTCAGATTTTTTACTGATTGCCTGGTAGGACAAAAAAGCAAATTGCTTACCCTGTCTGTAAGAATCCGGTTGATTTCTTCCGGCATCTGCATGTTGTGACTCCTTAATCCTGCTTCCACATGTGCAACCGGTATTTGCAATTTTGAAGCAGCGAGAGCAGCAGCAAGTGTACTATTTGTATCTCCGTAAACCAAAACAAGATCAGGCTTTTCTTTCAACAGGATCTTTTCAATGCCATCGAGCATTTTTGCAGTCATTGCTCCATGTGAATGTTCTTTTATATCGAGGTTATAAGCCGGTTCTGGTATATTCATTTCCTCAAAAAAAACAGCCGACATATTATTGTCGTAATGCTGGCCTGTGTGCAGGATAATTTCTTCAATATTTTTTCTTTTGTGAACAGCTCTTGATACAACAGCAGCTTTAATGAATTGAGGCCTGGCGCCAACCACAGTAAGCAGTCTCATGCAGCATTCCGGTTTTCCTGATAAAAGCAAA
>JAHEZC010000189.1 GCA_023251275.1 Parafilimonas sp.
CGTAGGAGTCGGGCCCGTGTCTCAGTGCCCGTGTGACTGGTCATGCTCTCACACCAGTTACTGATCGAAGGCTTGGTGGGCCATTACCCCGCCAACTACCTAATCAGGCGCACGCCCATCTTCAAGTGCCGGAGCTTTAATAACGAGATGATGCCATCTCAAAATTTTATAGGGTATTAATCCAAATTTCTCTGGGCTATTCCCTGCTTGAAGGTAAGTTGCGTACGTGTTCCGCACCCGTTTGCCGGTCGCCACCCATCCGCCTTGCAGCGGACTGTGCTGCCCCACGACTTGCATGTATTAAGCCTGCCGCTAGCGTTCATCCTGAGCCAGGATCAAACTCTCCATTGTAAATGAGTTGATCTGACTATTAATCTCTTAAG
This sequence comes from Parafilimonas sp., assembly GCA_023251275.1. Taxonomy (GTDB): domain Bacteria; phylum Bacteroidota; class Bacteroidia; order Chitinophagales; family Chitinophagaceae; genus JAHEZC01. Next base: position 384 of record JAHEZC010000189.1, read on the forward strand.
AAAATTAACGTCGGATTTAATTGTGTTACGCTTTTAACCTTATTCCTATCCCGGTATTTACCAGGACGAAATACTGTTGCTTCCATTCTTTCAAAGAACTTTTGCATTATGCTTTGCCAACTTTTTATTCAGGCCGGCAAAAGTAAATGCCTTTTTTATTTCATCAAAAGTTTCTGAATATCTTCAGGCCTTCTGAATATATTTTTTCGAAAATTTCCGTCCAAAAAATTTTTGAGACGGATTGCAAAAGTACGACTCTTTCCGCTTACTACAAACTCTGTTTAGCTTTATTTACCATGATCATTTTATCTGGTGATCTGTGCGGTTTTCAAAAAGCGGGTGCAAAGATAAGGGCAAAATCTTTCCCGCCAAATCATTTTTAAATAATACCAAAAAACTATCCTTAAAAAGTGTAAAAGTTTTTATTGAATTTTATGATAGGCAATAATTACGGGCAAGGAGAATTACTCTATCTTAAAATAATCTCCAGGAAATTTAACTGAAACAAGGAATAAACCATGTGGCGGAGCGGTGAAATCTGCCTGATTATTATTATTTGATTCTATTATTTGCCTGAATTCTTTTTCCGCATATCTTCCTTTGGTAACTTTAAGCATAGTAGCTATGAGTCCCCGTATCATGCCCCGCAAAAACCTGTTGGCAGTGATATAAAAAACATAACATTCATCTTCTATACGCCATTGAGAAAAAAAAATATTACATGTGAATGTTTTAACATCGCTGTTTTTTTTTGAAAAAGAAGTGAACTCTGAGTATTCCGGAATAATCGCTGCAAGTTTTTGTAATGCTTCAATATTCAAAGGATAAGGATAGTGATAACATATACTCTGAAGAAAAGGATTTTTTTTTCGTGTGATATAATATTTATACTCCCGTGATAAAGCATCAAAGCGGCAATGAGTATTCGGCGAAACGGGAAACAAATTATTCGCTGCAATATCTGGCGGCAGTATGGAATTCAAATTATACAATTGTCTTGCGTCGAGCAATAATTCTGTATCAAAGTGAAAATAATTCTGTAAAGCATGTACCCCTGCATCGGTTCTTGAAGAACCGGTAAGCTGAAATGACTGCCTGTATAAAACTGCCAGAGCTTTTTCAACTTCTGCCTGAATTGTATTTGCATTTTCCTGTACCTGGAATCCACTGTAATTTGTTCCTCGATAACTTATTTCCAAAAAATAACGGGGCATGCTTTTATTTCTGTTTGAGCATTGCTTGAAACCGTTTCCGGTAAGCGGGGTCTATCAACCTGTTTTCGAGTGATGAAAAGTTGGCCGGATCATTTACATAATTGTAGAGTGAACTGAAAAAATTATATCGGCCTTCATCTGTGAGAAAAAAAATGGACAGGTCTTCTAACTGATTTGTTGTAACACATTTTCCCTTACAATATTTTTCGCTGATTTGTATCATTTCTTCATCAGATGATTCAAGAAACAACTTTCTTTTTAATTTATTAAAATCATTATCGCCAAGCATTTTTGTACAATCCGGTTTTGTGGAAACCGAAGTCGTCTTTGTATTAGAATTTGAATTAACTTCTGAAGCAGTATTCTTTTCCGCATTATTTGTTATATTCCTTGATTGAATATAAAAGGGATTATTTACATCATTTTGCGATGTTGCATCTTCATTTGATAAAAGTTTGTCACTGGTGTTATTCCTGCTCTCATCAGGTTTAGATATCAGCAACGGAATAAATATACTGATTGTATCGCTTCTTTGGGGATCAAAATCCACAAAAACCACATTCCTTCCCGTATCCTCAAGATGCTCATAAGCTTTAATAACTCCCTTAGACAATGATACAGATTCGGGATTATTTATTGGCGCCCGGATCGAATCAGTTAATTTATTCAAAGTTGCTGCTTGTGTATTCACTCCAGCCTTTTCTTCGGGTTTATTAATGGTGACAGGCTCTGGAACAGCAGCCTTTGTTAAGTCAGGATCATCTACCACCTGGGAAAGCATATCACCAAAAGGGTTTGATTTGATTGTGTCTTTTTTAGCAACAATATCTTCCGGTTTTACAGAAGTTGATTTTTCACCGGCGGTAATGATTTCTGAAGTCTGCAGGTTGTACAATCCCCAACCATTCGCACCAAGGGACTTTAATGCATATCCAGCATTTTTTTTATTGACCACGCAAACAAATTCCTGCTCCGGAAACTGATTCGATGAAGACCCTAATGTCAAATGATATTCTCCATCTTTTAATTTGGGAATAATCAAGTATCCTATTTGTGAAGAATGATAAGTTTGATCATTTATAATTGCATAAAATGGTTGTTTATCATCTGTCTGAATATATATGAAATGAATTTGCTGTGCAAAGATTTCTGCCCGCTGCATTACCAGCAGTATTATAAGTGAAGCAAGTATCTTATATATTTTTCCTTTCATCCGGTAATGCAATTTATAAACAAAGCTACTGCAAAATATTGCGAATTGAATGTTTACCTGCCACTATAATTGTACCATTTAATTGTCCCAGACCAAGAGAAGATTGTAATTTATAAAATCATATTTTTACCAGCATGCTAAAATATTCTAAAATTCAGGAGATAAAAAAATGTGCTGCTGTTTTTATTTTATTTCTGTGGCACACAGCATTTGCGCAGGTTGTCGTAAGGTCAGGCAGCGATTCATGGAAAAAAATTTACCGTGCTGAACCAACCAGAATAAACGATCTTATACACACAAAACTGGATGTTAAATTTGATTATGACAAAGCTTATATGTACGGTCGTGCCTGGCTTACATTGCATCCGCATTTCTATGCTTCAGACTCATTGACGCTTGATGCAAAAGGAATGGATATTAATGAAGTTGCGATTGTAAAGGAAGGTAAAAAGTTTCCCCTGAAATACAGTTACGATAGCCTTTTGCTGCACATTACACTTGATAAAATTTACAAATGGAATGAAAATTATATGGTTTTTATTGATTATGCGGCAAAGCCTAATGAATTCAAAACAAAAGGAAGCAGGGCTATTCAGGATGCAAAAGGCCTGTATTTTATAAATCCGAAAGGAGAAGAAAAAGACAAACCAATCGAGATTTGGACGCAGGGCGAAACCGAGTCTAATAGCGTATGGATGCCCACCATTGACAAACCGAATCAAAAATCTACCGAAGAGATCAATATGACTGTGCCATCAAAATTTGTAACACTTTCAAATGGATTACTGCTTAATCAAAAAGATAATGGCGATGGTACCAGAACCGATACCTGGAAGATGGATTTGCCGCATGCACCTTATCTCTTCTTTATGTGTGTTGGAGAATATACAATCATTAAAGACAATTACAAAGGCCGTGAAGTAAGTTATTATGTAGAAAAAAAATATGCTTCCGAGGCAAGAAAAATTTTCGGTGATACCCCCGAAATGATACAATTTTTTTCAGATAAATTAGGAGTAGATTTTCCCTGGCCAAAATATGCGCAGATAATTGGAAGAGATTATGTAAGCGGCGCCATGGAAAATACCACAGCTACACTGCACCAGGAAAAAGCTTATCAGAATGCCCGCCAGTTACTCGATGGAAACCAATGGGAAGATGTGATCGCTCATGAATTATTTCATCAATGGTTTGGCGACCTCGTTACCAGCGAAAGCTGGAGCAATCTTACCCTGAACGAAAGCTTCGCTGATTACAGTGAAACACTCTGGAATGAATACAAATATGGAAAAGATGCGGGTGACGAAAAAAATATGACAAGCATGCAAACTTATCTTAACAGCGCCAGTGATGATAAAGATTTAGTAAGATTTTATTACAGCGACAAGGAAGATATGTTTGATGAGGTAAGCTACAATAAAGGAGGGTGTATTTTGAATATGCTTCGGAATTATACAGGTGACAGCGCTTTTTACAGATCACTGCACAAATATCTGACCGACAATAAATTCAAGACCGGTGAGGCCCATCAACTACGCCTTGCTTTTGAAGATATAACAGGACAGGATCTGAATTGGTTCTGGAATCAATGGTACTTTGGCAATGGCCACCCGGTTTTGAAAATTGATTATGAATACAACGATTCCGCAGGGAGAGCTAAGGTGATTATTGACCAGAAACAAAAAAGCGGTAAGATTTTTAAACTTCCAATTGCAATTGACGTCTATTCAGGCACTGCCAAAAGAAGGTATAATGTGTGGTTGCAAAATAAGATTGACAGTTTCACATTCAGCTATACTAAACGACCTGACCTTGTAAATGTTGATGGCGATAAGGTTCTGCTAGGTGAAAAAAAAGATAATAAGACAGCAGGGAATTTTATTGCGCAAATAAAATATGCTCCCTTGTATATGGACAGAAAAGAAGCGCTGGATTATTTTGCCGAACATAGTATGACTAAAGAATTAATACTTGGGCTTTCTGACAGATTTGCCGGTCTGCGGGCTTATACTTTTGACCTGATATCACAAAACCTGGTTTTTTCCAAAAATGAATTCATTCTTTCAATAGCTGAAACTTTAGCTGAAAAAGATGACGACCGAATAGTAAGATCAAAAGCTTTGGAATGCCTGGCTAATACAGGTGAAATAAAGTATAAAGCTTTATTTGAAAAATATTCAGACGACTCATCTTACAGTATTGCCGGAGCTGCACTTCAAGGCCTGATTATGCTTGATTCTGCAAATGCTTACACACTTGCAAAAAAATACAGCAATGATGCAAAGGGAAAACTCGGAGAGGTTATTGGTAATGTTTTCCTAAGTAATGGCGCTGAAAGTGATTATGATTTTGTAGCAGGCCGTTATAAAGACGAACCTGCCGGCATGGACAAGTTCGGGATGACGGCTCCATTTTGCCAATATCTTGGTAAACTGACTGATCCGGAAAAAATAAAAAAAGGAATAGACTTGATTGTAAGATTTAAAAATATGTTACCCGAATCATACGTGAGCTTTGCGGAAGCCTTTTTAAATGTTTGTTTAAATAAATTAGCAAAAACGAAGGGACGTGAAATTTCAGCTTATATCAACAATGTATTAAAATAGTTATAAAATATTAAAACAGTGTAAAATACCGGCTTAAGGAATAAAGTATGAAGAAAGTTGATGTAACTTGTTTTCGGTAATTACCCGCTATGCAATACGCACAGACCAAAAAAACTCTATTAGTATATCTGTTCGGGCTGATGCATTGCATTATTGTATGCAATTCCCTTCATGCTCAAAAAAACGCTTTCCATTTTGAGAACATTACCAAAGCCAATGGTTTATCAGATAATAATATTAACTGTTTTTACCAGGATAATAAGGGGTTTTTATGGATAGGCACTCAATTCGGGTTAAACCGTTTTGATGGAAAAAATATCAAGACTTTTTACAGCAATCCAGGCGATATAAATTCCATTTCAGGCAATAATGTGGTAGATATTCTCCAGGACGAAACAGGCATTTTCTGGATAGCCACAAAGGACGGAGGTCTTACGAGATATGACCCCTCTCAATCCATTCGTAAACAATTCACAAGATTTACGCACAATATTTCCGATAAAAATTCCCTGCAGACCAACAGGTTAACCTGCCTGTATAATTA
>JAHEZC010000190.1 GCA_023251275.1 Parafilimonas sp.
ATGTGCCAGGTTCATTGGTTATCGTGTATTTGCTCGCAGAACGTGTCTGAGCATAAAAATCTTTTTTACTCCATGCCAGGATACTGTTTGCTATTGTATCGCCAAATTCAACGCTGTTGTCAAATATACCCGAGGGCATGCCTGCGTCTTCAGCGTGCTGCTTTAATTCATTAACATAGTTGTCCATACTGCCTTCGGGAAAAGTAACCGCATTGCCTACTTTACAGAAAGCAAGCATAGCTGCAAAAGGAAAATCAATTTGTTTGCCCGCGGCGGGTTTTGGCATCGGGGGCAAATGTTTTATCTGCCCGGAAAGGGATGTATAATTACTGTCACCCGCAACAATAACTTCATAAGCCGCTATATTGGCATACACGTAATTTCTTGATGCAATCATCGGCGGAAAATTATTTTCCAGCACGATATCATTCAGTTTCTTTACCGTTTTTGAATATAAAAGCGGGTCATGGATTTCTTTTGTATAATCCCTGTTACTATTGCACGATACAAGCACCAAGAAAGCCGGTATGGCATACAGCAAATTCCTGTTCATAATTAAATCCGGTATTAATTCAATGCGTGGATAAATTGGACAACTCAGGATATGGTTAATATAACCATGCCTGTAACAACAGAAAGGTTTTCTGATTGCTTATTACTCAGGAGATCAATTCGGGAGGCTGGCCGTGAAGCGGAATATATTGCTGCATGCATGCAGACTTATGAAATAAATTATACGCTATATTACCGGTAAATGCGCCAGATGATGATGAGTTGCTGTAAAAATCATAGTCGCTGAATAACTGCTTGAATACTTCGGCTTTTTTACCGTTGTTCTCGTTTGAAGGCAGGTCATTTACTTTACCGAAATAATCGTTTGCTTTCTGCTGCAATTGCATCTTTTCATCGTGGCGTATACAAAGCAGTATCATCGTATCATTTTGCACTTTACGTTTTACATATTTATACACATCCCCGTTAAAATTTATTTCTCCGTCAACCCGTTCAAACTCCTTCCAGTTTGAAGTATAAGGAAGGCTCAGGGGGACTTTCACTACCATCAGGTCGTCATCGTTATAGGCGCCTTTGTCCAATCTTGCTTCAAGATTATTATCTGCAATACCCTGTACAAAATCAATCCACAACCTGTAACCAATGGTGTTAAACACAAACAGTGCAAGGAGTAATATGGCAATTAGTTTTTTCAAAAGCAATGCAATGTTAGGAAATTATTTATTTGATATGTGTAACTATTTTACTGTAAAATTATTTTTATTCATCCCAATACCCGTCAAAGTCAATGATTTCCAGTTTGATGGTAATTTTGTTTTCAGTTGTACAATTCCGCCCGGTGTAATTTCTAAGCCGCCAAAACCATTCAGCATAGCCTGCAGCATGCCACCTGCGCCGGTTGCAAAATATGGATTGTTGCCGGTTGCGGTTTCTGCAATTACACTAAATGGAGGACGCATATTAGACAGGTATCCCTCTTTAAACGCTGCATACGCTTTATCAGGCAGACCAAGTCTTGAATATAAAATAGAGAAAATAGCGTGTGTCATAGCTGGTCCTTCGCCTACACGGGGTTCATAATAATCGAGGTCTTTCTTAATGGCTGCGGCATCCCTTACTTCGTGCAAGGGATAAGCGAGCAGGTTCACATCGGCTTGCTTTATTTTTTCGCCACTGTATGCTGCGTGTTCTTTTGTAACCCCGTCCGGGAATGTAAGGATGGGGATATTATTTGCCACATTCATCCAGTCAGCATCTGGGATAATCCCCAAAATTGTTGCTGCCTGCGTGGCATATTGCAGGTTAGCTTTTGCGGCAGCATTGGTAAAAGCATTGTTGTCCACGTTCTCCGCCCATTCATCAGCAGCAACCACATTTTTTATATCATAGTGACCGGGACCATTACGCTCTACACGGCTTGCCCAGAAATCTGCTGTTTCTTTTAAAAGAGGAAAGCCTTTTTCTCGCAGCCAATTTTTATCCTGTGTAACACAATAATAGTTCCATGCAGCAATGGCAATATCTGCCGTAATATGATGCTCAAACGGGCCACTTAATGCCCAAACAGGTGTTTCTTCATTTCCGCTCGCAGCGCTTTCCCAGGGAAACATAGCGCCCTTATATCCGTGTGAGAATGCATTATTCTTTGCAATCTGCAATCGTTGATACCTGTACTCCAGTAATGATTCAGCCATTTCAGGCTGCAATAACAAAAGCGCCGGGTACATCCATAATTCTGTATCCCAGAAAACATGTCCATTGTAGCCGAGGCCGCTTAATCCCATTGGTGATAAGCTGTAACCCGTTCCTTCACGCACAAATGAATAAAGATGATAAAGCATGCTGTGTACTTCACGTTGTGTGGCATCATCCCCTTCAATCACAATATCACTTTTCCAAAGCTCATCCCATGCATTCTTATGAAATTGAATGAGCCTGTCTCTGCCTTCCAATGCAGCAAATATGGTGAGACGTTCAGCCTCATTCAGCGGATCATCATTCTGTGCAGATGTAATCGCGGAACCTGCGACAGCAAAATGATAAGTTTCGCCAGACTTTAGTTGTTTCCTGAATTTGAGTAAATGCATATTATTGTCCCACATTTCATGGACGACAGCAGGCTCGCTTCCATGTGGTTCATTAAAAATAAAACTATTGGATGCAGCCATCAATAATTTCCCTGTGGGGCTTTTTGCAGTTGATGTAAGCAATGAAATGCGCACATGAGGCCTGTCAATTTCATTGTAATAATTCTGTACATCTCTCAGCATATCGGGAGCTTCCATCACACTTGCAGCGGTTATTTCTATGTCTTTTTTTGCAGTAATAGTCACATCAACCAGGGCTGTATATGGCAGGTGTCGCAAAGAATAATAGGTATAGCTTACAGATGCTTTATCGCCATAATCAAAAGTGGTGGTAAGGTTAGCATGTTTCATATCCAGTGCCTGCTGCAGGTTTTGAACCTGTTTAAAATTTTCGATGCGTGCACCATCCACTTCAAGATACATGTTGACAAAATTGAAAGTCTTTAATATATTGCTGACCCTGCCGCGTCCGTATAGATCAAAAGCGCCATTGAGCACCACGTCTTTTACTTTGAACGGATCAGGTGAAGAAACAATCCCGATCATGCCGTTTGCCACAGTTACACCATAATAATTGAATGGATCAATCTTATCTGCTTTTATCATCCAGGTATTATCATTGGATTGGGCAAGGCATTTTACACCAATCAGCAGTATCAGGCAGGGAATAATTTTTTTCATACAGTAAGTTTAAATAATCGCGAACGGCTAATTTAGGAATTTTAGCGTTGCTGATACAATCAGCGAACGTAAGTTTTCCTGGTACAATTAATAATAGCTGTATAATTGATCTAAATCTTAGTTTATGGCCTATATCAAAACCCATGGCTTTAGCCATCTCGCTATTGCTGTGAAAAATATTGAGCGCACCTTGTCGTTTTACCGGCAAATCTTTGGATCGGAAGTAATGTATAAAAGCGAAGGCTTCCTGCAGATAAAAACACCTGGCTGCAATGATATCATCGTCTTTGAGGAAAAGCCGGAACTTGCAGGCAGGAGTGGCGGGGTCATGCATTTTGGGTTCAGGCTTACTGCGCCTGGTGGTATAAACAAGGCGCTCAGCATTATCAAAAATGCAGGTGCGGAAATAACAGGTTATGGAGAATTTTGTCCCGGTGAGCCATATATATTTTTCAAAGACCCGGATGGCTATGAAATAGAAGTATGGTATGAAAAATTGCCGCAGTAAAAATTTATCTCTTTCGTCTGCACATTTATTTTCTTTCCGCCTCACTCTCAGAAACCGGCGGCATTGGCTCTCTCAGCTCTACCGGCTTTATCATTCGCCTGCGCATTTTCATATTCAGCAATTCAACTACAAAGGAAAATGCCATAGCGAAATACACATAATTTTTCAGTTGCAGTTCATGTGCTTTTTCACTGCTCCATCCTTCGACCAACAATACAAATCCAATCATCACAAGAAATGACAGTGCGAGCATTTTAAACGTCGGATGCTGATGTATGAATGAAGCGATCTTCGGGCTGAATAAAAACATGATGATCATTGCAATGATTACGGCTGCGATCATTATTTCTATACGCTTCGCCGTGCCACCTGCCGTTATAATACTGTCGAAGCTGAAAATGGTATCAATCAGCATGATCTGTAAAATTGCGGAACTGAAGCTGAGATGCTTATTCTTCCCGGATTTTTCAGCTTCAGCTTCTCCTTCCAGCTTATGGTGTATTTCTATTACAGTTTTATACATAAGAAACAGCCCTCCGCCAATCATTACGAGGCTTGCCAGGTCAAAGCCTTTGCCATACAATGTGAATACTGCTATACCTTTTTGCTGCAGCAGCCATGTCAAAGCAAAAAGCAGGAGCGTTCGTATAAGTATGCCTGTGCACATCCAGAATATTCTTGCTTTCGGTTGCAATGGTTTTGGCAAGCGGTTCATGATAATGCTTACAAATATGACGTTATCAATTCCCAGCACCACTTCAAGCACAACGAGCACCACAAAACTGATAATATTGTCCGCGGTGAATAATTGTTCCATCACAATTTTTAAACGGACAAAGATAGGGGTGTAATGAAATTAATCGGTACTATTGAATTACCCATGATTAGTGTCTGCAAGAAAATTAAGTATTTTCTCCGTCCAGCAGCCTTGCATTAAAAATAAGTGGACAGGAGGATTGTATAAAAGAGATTTTTTTGATGTTATGGTTTTCGCTCTATTTGATTTTTACTTTTTTTTGTTTTTTTTAAGCAGTTGATGCCCCGTTTCTGTTACTATTTGATTTACCTGCCCAAGCAATGCTTCATCCAGCAGGCTTACATTGTCTAAAATAGTCTGATAGTTGAATTCTTTTTTTTCATCTTCAATAAATGCAGTACCATGCACGCCCATTATACTGCGAACAAGTTCATGATAATTGGCGCTGTCATGTAGTCTGTCCCAGTTGGTATCAAGGGTATGACGCACTACTCCCAAAACCAGCTCATGCCATAGATCCATTCCGTTGCGGCCGGTTTTCTTTTTTCCCCTGCAAATCTTTTCCTCCAGCAGTTGAAATATTTTTTCATTGAGCTCCGGTGTAATGAAAATATACTGCAATGCTTTAAGCACAGGAGGTAATTCATCACGGCTCTTTAAAAGAAATTTTACATCACTGATTGCTACAGTGCGAAAGTTCATTTGTTGTTCAAAACGTTTGCGCATGAGGATTTTTGGAATGAATAATCAGCAAAAAAATTGCCCAAACCCAATGAAATCAACAGGTGTGGATATTTATTCAATAACTCTGATATAACTCAAACCCTTTGTACATAACAATCACAGAGTTTACTTGCAGATACTATTTATCAATCATTGCCTGCAGTTTCTCTATCGGAAAATTTTGTTCGATCATTTTCCTGTAATAAGCTCCTTGTTCGCCGCCATACATTGGGGCGTCGCTGACCCACTCCCAGTACAATACCATGAACTGCGGTATGTACTTCGGAAGGTCTTTCCTGAAATAGGCAGGATTTTCGGTAATCAACATTTTGCCGCCTTCAACCCCACTGGCAAAAACAGGAATGTTTTCCTCCACCGAAAAAGGTTGAAGCACTTCAGCCGGAGTATCAAGCAGTTTGTCTGCTTTGGATTTTTCCAATGCTGCTTCATATCTTTTTATTCCATCCTCCTTCATCTTGATCATGTTATTAACCGTTTCGTCTCTTCGTTGCTGTTCGGTTTTATAAGTATCCAGGAAATTTTTCCTGATAGCATCCCTTTGATATGTATCGTTTTTGTAATCTTCTTCTATTTTATCCAATGATTTCTTTTTCTCCGCTTCCTGTACTTCCAATGAACGTACGGGCATTTGCTTTGCAAATTTTATCTGCTCATCATAAAAATGA
>JAHEZC010000191.1 GCA_023251275.1 Parafilimonas sp.
ATGAGTACTATCACTGAGCAAAATAAAGCTACTGTAAGACGCTTCAATAAGGAATTTATTGAACAAGGCAATATGAGCGCATTTGAAGAAATTATTGCTGATGATTTTATCAATCATACCGCTCCTCCCGGTGCTCCCGCAAGCAGGGATGGCGTAATATATTTCTTCAATTATTTTCTAAAACCTGCTTTCCCTGATCTGATGGCAGAGATACACGACCAGATAGCTGAAGCTGATAAAGTAACGACCTATAAGTCATTTCATGCAACACACCAGGGAGAATTTTTCGGCGTACCTGCTTCGGGAAAAAAGGTAAAGATGGATGTGATTGATATAATCAAACTGCGCGACGGAAAATTTACCGACCACTGGAGTGTGCTCGACTGGCAAAATGTAATGTCACAAATAACAGGATAATAAGACTCTTACGGGTTGACAACCTCGCAAGGTTGTCAACCCGTACTCACTACTTCTTCAGCAAGTCCGAAAGATAAAGTCATTCCTGCACCGCTTAAACCATTCACTATAGTAACGCCTTCTTCAGGCTGATAAACAAATTCCGTTCTTCCATCGGTAATCTTTGGATAAATGCCGTGCCAGCTTTGTATCTGCGACCAGTCTTTGAAAACTGCAAACTTTTTGAGATAATCAATAATCAGATCATTGATGAATTGCTGATCAAAAGGATCGAACACATTTGCATATTCATGGCTGTCGCCAATCGTTAATTCACCTTCTGCATTTTGCGATACCATTACATGAACGCCCCATTTCAAATAGTGTGGTAGTGTTTCTTCAAAATATTTTTTTAATTGTGGCAAGGAAGAAGCTGCTTCAAAACTTTTGTAATGGATGAGAGATAGCCCACCGCATAAAGAAGGCCCAATGCGCCAGTCGCCTGGTTGTGAAGCAAAACGCATCATCTGCAGTTTGCATTTTGTAAAATTAGCTTCTTCAAATATTTCGGGATAAAGGGTCTCGAAATCTGCACCGCTGCAAACATAAATTTCATCTGCGTTCCAGGTATGCTGGCCGGAAAAGATCTTTGGATATTTAATCGCTGTAACGGCAGTGTTGAAATGAAATTGTACACCGTATTTTTCGTTTAAGTAAGCAGGTATTTTTTCAATAGCTACTCTTGCTTCCACAATCATTTCGTCTTCACTCCATAAAGCGCCTTTCAGGTTATCAGGATTTGCAGCCTCCGATTTTTGCAAAGCTTCAGTTGCAGTGACAGCAAAAACGGGACGAGTATTTTTATATGCTTCCGCTACTTCATTTATTACCTGCCATTCAAGATCATTATATGCAAGATGAAGGCTCCCCACTTCATTATTCCATAACCCGGCTTCTTCACAAACCTGCTTCCAGATTGACTTTGAGCGTAATGCTCTTTCATACATTTTTCCATTCGGCTGACCGACCGGCCATATCATGCCGAAATTTCTTACTGATGCCCCGACTGCTTTTGCACTGCGTTCAAAAACAGTAACCTTATATTTTTTTTCTGCCAGGCTCTTTGCCACAGCAAGCCCGACTATTCCCGCTCCGATTACAATCGCCTTTTTATTATCCATACGATGTTTGCACTGGTGGTTGTATGGTGAAATATTTTTTTCTGAAATATCGTGAAGCTGTAAAAGTTCCTGCCATGCCGATGATTGAAACAAAAATAACCAGGTTAGTAAAAAAATTTGTCCATGATAAATGAACAGCAAAAAATTCTTTTAAGAATAAAACCAACACCGTTCCCAAATAACCAAATGAATCTGCGATATACATAATGAAACCGAAATTGGCTTTACTGCGATAGCTCGCTATCATTCGCTCAAAGTACATGGCATTGAACGGCACATAGCTCAGGTACAATCCTGTTCCAATCAGGATCATCCAGGTAATAGGTGAAATGAGATGATTGAGGAAAAGTAAAGTGGACATTAATGCCAGCGCATATCCCGCTATGATGATATAATGATTGATGAGAAATGCTTTCATATTATTCTTTACAAATATGAGACCGCTCATGCACATTAAAACAACGAGTGAAACGGGTGTCTCTGTTGCAGTGAAGATGGAAGGCCGGTTGCCATAGCCAAGTTCTGTATATAACTCATTGGCGAAGTTGTCGCGGAAATCGCGCAGTATAGTGAGCAAAATATAAGTTGTTACAATTATAACCAGGCCCGGTAAAAATGTTTGCACAAATATTTTTCGTTCATTGCTGCTCATAGGGTTTCTTACACTTCGCAATTTGATGTCCTGTTCCGATGGGGCTGGAACATGATTAAGCAGCCATGTGAATAACAGCATCGGAAGCACAAATAATGCACCTGTAATAAATGGCATCCATGTTTCGCTGAAATGCCAGTTCAGCACAACTGATTTTCCAACAGTTTTTACTACGCCTGAGGAAAAAATAAAACTGGTGCAGAGCACAGCGCCCATGAATTCAGTAGTTTTTCTTCCTTCCAGAAAACCGAATACAAGCCCCCACACCATACCGAGCGGAAATCCATTTAGAAAGAGACAGATGATGTTGTAAGGTGCAGGAATAAAGCCAAATAATAAAAGGGCGAGCCATGAAAGCAGGATGAGTTTTACAATGGATGAAGCTCTCTTTTCTCCCTGCATGGCAGAAATAAATTTTATTCCGTAAAACTTACTCAGCATATACCCTATCACCTGGGCAGTTACAAGCCATATTTTGTAATCAATGTGGAGATAACTAATTCCTTCAAAACCGGCTGAAGTAAAGGGTTTGCGGAAAGCATACATGCAGAAATAGACAGAGAAAGAACAAACTGCTGCATACAGAGAAATAAACCATGCAGGTGAGCGCTGCAGCTTTTGTGTCAGTACAGGCGATGTGAGCATTGAGTGTTATGTATGATTATCCGTGATGCTGATCAATTCATTTAAATCGTCAATGATAAAATCCGGATAGTGCGGTTGTAACTGTTCACGTGTAAAAGCCCCGGTGGTTATTGCACCAGAATACAGGCATCCTGCATTCTTGCCTTCATTCACGTCCACTTCCGTATCGCCGAGCTTAATCACTTTTTTTGGATCATCAATACCTGCTGCCGACATCATTTTTTGAATCATGTATGGATGTGGCCGGCCTGCTGTCACTTCATCACTCGATACTACGTAATCTACTTTACCATCTTTGAGCCAGCCCAGTCTCTCAATTATTACATCTGTAATAACGTGAGAAAAGCCTGTATCCAACCCAATCTTCACGCCTTTGTTTTTATAAAAAGCAAATATTTCTTCAGCGTGAGGCAGTGGTGAAATCTCTGCTGCCGTTTTGTAATAATCAACCATGAGTTGCTGAAACCTGTCATGAATTATATTAATATAAGCGGAATCAATTTTTGATGCATCTGATTCATATTCTTGCAGCATCATCCTGATTGCTTCAGGTTTTTTATAACCCATTAATGGGTAAATTTTTATTGTTGGAATATCGTAGCCATGTTCGTGCATGGCAGATTGAAATGCAATGGCAATTTCACCATTATCTTTTACCGTAGTGCCTGCAATATCAAATACGATTAACTCAATGGCATTATTCATTATATATGTTTTTCGAAGCGTGAGCCACACTTAAAGCGTTGCTCACATAGTATTAATTTATATCGTTCAGGTATTCATGTATTAAATGCCCGAAATGTTGTAATGGTAATGTAACGGCTGTCGCATCCTTTGCCATTTCATCCCACAACCGTACTTTGATGATATCATCAAAGAAGGGATGCTGCCTGAATAAAATAATTTCGGCTTCACTCATAGGGCCACCCTGCCATTCAAGTGTCCGGAGGCTTGCTTCCGATAATTTTCCTCTATAGCTTTCATCAGCAGCAACAAGGTATCTTTTTGCATCCACATGTTTTTCCACCATGGCACAGATCCGGTCAGAAAAACCTTTTTCATGCAGGTAGTTTGCGCCAATGCCCTCATGATTTACTACACCAAAATTTCCCATTGCTTCTGTCTGTTGTTTATGCCGCAGCAAATGCCCGACGTCGTGGAGAAATGCACCAAGTACCAATTCCATATCAGCGCCCTCACTCATCGCCTGCATGCCGCATTGTATCATGTGCGATGTTTGTGATACCGGCTCGCCATCATAGTCTTCATTACCATGCTCCCGGAAAAGTTCAATGATTTCATTAGTTGTTGTATCCGTGCCCATTTGTGTGTTTATCATTACCAGCCAAGTTTATTTTTTCAAAATAGTAACTATAGGTTCTATTACGGGATGATTTGGTTTAAAATCAAAACCCAGCAATGCTGCAAATGTGGTGGCTAATTGTCTCTGATAGACCTGTCCGCTTTTCTGTTCGCCTGAAGGTTTTGTATCAGGACCCATTACAGCCATCCATATCTGGTCTGCGTCAGGAATTTTTTCTCCATGTGATGTCCATTCGCTTTTTACTTTGTCGCCGCGCCCATGATCACAGGTAACGATCAAAGTAGTTTTGTCTTTGTACTCTGGCATGGATTGAATGGTCTTCCATAAGTCGGCGATCATTGCATCTTCTGCATGTGCACTATTCAGGTACTGATCATACTCTCCTGCATGTGCAAAATCATCGGTTTCATCAAATGCTATATACAGGACTTTGGGGTTATAAGTTTTCAGATATTCACGTCCTGCAAAATAGGTAAGCAGGTCAAGCCGCACTCCAATCGGTTTCGCAGAGAGAAACTGCATATCATTAATGAGTTGTAATTGCAGGTTTTTAAATTTCAATGTATCCACATCAGAGTTTACATAAATGCCGCTGCGCCATTTATTGAGAATAAAAGGAAAACAATCCCATGTACTGAATGCCGCTACTTTTCCTTCATATCCTTTTTGTTTGTTGATAAACTCCAACACATTTTCATTCTTATTTGGAATTTTATCGTTTGAATTTACTGCGGTATCAGGGTATCCTGTAAAAATTTCATTGTATCCGGGGTAAGAGAACCTGTATGGATTTGTTACATTGGCAAAGCTGCCGAGATTGCGGTTACCATAAAGCTGACCGTGATTTGCAATTGTGTTCCAGAAAAATGGGAAGAGTTTTTTTCTGCGCTCATGCGCATCATCGCTCCAGAAGCGTGATTTTATATCAGCGCTGTCCCTGGTAAAAGTTGAATCATTGATGATGGCTATATCCACACCGCCAAATACTTCCTGCCAGCGCATGCCGTCAAGCGTTACGATGATAAGGTTTTCTGTTTTGCGCTGAGAGAATGTTGCGACGGAAATGGCAATAGATAAAATAATTAAAAAGTTTTTTTTCATTATTGGTTATTTATTAAAAAGGCGGAACCGTTTGTATGCTCCGCCGGTGAAAATAAAAGTAATAGCAAAATAATTATTTTAGTAACCACATTTGCGCATTGATATCATCCTGTCCGCCATACTGGCTTTGCAATGCTGCGGAAAGGTTTGCGCTATTTGCTGATATTTCATTAGACGGGTACTGAAAACGTTTTGGAATTACACCGCCATTGCCTGAACCGGGACCCGCGTTAAAAACAGGAACACCAGTTCTGCGCCATTGGTAATAAGCCTGCCTGCCGGAGTTGCGTGCATAAGCAAGATATTTCTGCAACAGTATCTGGCTTAATCCATCAGCATTATTGCCTTTGTATTTTACAAGCGGTTGGTTAAAATAATTTGTAAAACTAAAAGGAACTGTGTAAGTTGTAGGTGTACCGTCTGCCTTTTGCAGGTACACGGTATTGTCGCCATCTGTAATTCCATAAAAAGCAAACATGGCTGTTGTGCCTTTTATATACCATGATTCGGCATCTCCTGCTGCCCAACCGCGATTGATGGCTTCTGCTATGCAAAAGCAAACTTCAGGGTAGCTTAAAATGAGAGTCGGCTCTGCAGTATAAGTAGAATAAAAATGATGAAAATTATAAAG
>JAHEZC010000192.1 GCA_023251275.1 Parafilimonas sp.
AAGTGAATCATAAGAAAGATTATTTGAATAATATGCATTCTCAACTATGAACACTGCCTTGGTTATCGAAAAATTATCAGGATTAAATTTCATCAATTCATTGTATGCCTGTTCATACGACTGTTGTTTTATCAATAGGTTCATTTGCTGATTATAGGACACTGATTTTTCAAATTCAATTACGTCATTGTTTATATCTGACATTATTTTCTCTCTTTTTGAAGCACCCTGCTGCCCTGACAATCCGCTACTGTTTTCCTGCAGCAATTTTTGATTTTGCTGTTCGATTGTATTATCGTGATACAGAATTTGGTTTTGTTGGATGGAAGTGTTGGGTTGTGTATTTACATGGTAAATGTCAACAGGGCTAAACATCGTAACTTGCGGCGTTAACGAAATAATCCGCAATTGGCTTAAAGGGGACCTATTGAAAATATTGTAGTTTATTTTAGTTTGCGCAGAAACACCGGAAAGACATAAATGCAGCATCATGATGATAAGCCCTTCACAAAATCAGCTTTGTTTGTTCACGGTAGCCATCTTGGTATTTGTTGGGTTGTAAATGTTTTTTTCAGATTTATCCAGCGAAAGTTAGCGATAAAATCGAAATGATAAAAAAATATTTTTTATTATAAAAGTGACGATGATTGCTTCTTTTTGAATTGAACTATATAAAAAAATTCATTTCTAATGAACAGTAAGCGCTGGCTATATTTTATTTTGATTGCTATAAATATTCCTTTGGGTTTGGCTACAAGATATGATGCAGATTATTTTCCTTACCTCATAAGAATTTACGGCGGCGATACTTTTGCAGCGAGTTGTATTTTTTTCGGGATTAGATTTTTGTTTATTAAACCAAAGCTTTGGAAAATTGCCGTCATCAGTTATCTCGTTTGCATTTCTATCGAAACATTGCAATTATATCATGCGCCATGGATAGAAAGTATAAGGCATACACCGCCGTTTGGCATTCTGCTGGGCTATGGTTTTTTATGGAGCGATTGGTTGTGTTACGCTGCGGGAACGATTATAGCTTTTATCATCGCCCTGGTTCTTGAAAGAATTTTAAATTCAAAGTATGCAAAATAATTTTCTGCTATTTAAAGCTAAAATCACAAACCGATTCAGGTACAGACTGTTCCTGCTGCGTAACCTTCCTGCCGCTTATTTTGCAGGATTAAAAATTATTGCGCTTGATGCGCAACATGCCATCGTAGCAGTTCCCTATAAATGGTTCACTAAAAATCCTTTTCGTTCCATTTATTTTGCTGTCTTGTCCATGGCCGCAGAAATGAGCACAGGTTTATTGTGCATGGGAAATACTTATCTATGCGATCCTGGGGTGAGTATGCTTGTATTGAAAGTTGAAGGGGATTTTCTAAAAAAAGCTGCGGGCAAAATTTATTTCACCTGCAACGATGGAAATAATATAAAGGAGGCAGTGCAGGAAGCGATTTTATCCGGAAATGCCAAAACGATGATTTGTCATTCTGTTGGAAGAAATGAAATGGATGAAACAGTGGCAGCATTTTATATTACATGGAGCTTCAAAGCACGTATTCAGAAATGATTAATGCGGAAATCGTTTTGAGGTATGCCCCAAACACCATCCTGTCGTTTCTCAACGTCAAGCAATAAACAAATAATGCTGAATTATTTCAAAGCTACTCTCTTGTTGCTATTAGTAATGAACAACAGGCTAAGCCTAAGTCTTTAAAAATGTTCATAAATGTTGCAAAGGCCAGTTCAGGATTATTAAAGCCCCCTGAAAAATAAAGCGGGAGATGCACCGTAAGAGCAAAAATTACAAATAAAATCGCCAATAAGTACCCTGCTAACCTGATCTTCAATCCAGTGATAAAGGCAATAGCAGCCAGCAATAAACACCCCCCAACAATGTAAATCAGATAAGTCAAAGTTTTTTGATCTGGCAGAAAAAACGGAGTTCGTACTGCAATAAAATCGGGGCTAATAAAATGTTTAATTCCAATAATGCCAATGATGATGGCAAAGGCTATAGTAGCCCCTCTTGAAATGGATTTATTATTCATAATCTCAGGTTTTATTGGCATAAGGTAAACAAATCTGGTGGTATTTGCAAATCCCAGCACACAAAATTTTGCTGGGAATGAAAAAACTGTTCTTTCCGGCAAAAAACTTCGCAAATTGCCTCTCAAATTACCTGAGAATATGTTTTTTACCATCAAACCAACTGCGACTTTGCGTTCCCGGCAGTAGCCTGACCGCCGATCTTGTTGCTTTATGGAATTCCTGAATTTATTTTTAAACGGCCTCTTATATCAGGAAATATTAATTTCATTCATTTAATCAGGTCTAACAGAAAAAATAAATCAAATTTTTATGAAGCTAAGTTTTCACGGAGCGGCAAGAACGGTTACCGGCTCGAAGCATTTGCTTGCTTTACAGAATGGTAAAAATATTTTGCTCGATTGCGGCATGTTCCAGGGATTGGGAAAGGAGACAGGTGTGCTGAACGCACAGTTTGGTTTCGAAGCAGGCCAGGTGGATTACCTGTTGCTGTCTCATGCACACATTGACCACTGCGGACTGATACCTAAACTTGTAAAAGAAGGATTCAAAGGGAAAATTTTCTGCACACCTGCCACAAAAGATTTGACAGCGATCCTGCTTCTTGACTCTGCTGAAATACAGAGAGACGATATGAAGTTTATCAATAAGAAAAGAGCCAAAAAAGGTGAGCCGCCATTAGAGCCTTTGTACACTGTGGAAGATGCACAAAAAGCTTTTCCTCTTTTTGAAATTGTGCAGTATGGCGAATGGTTTGAGATCGAAAAAGGATTGCAGGTTTTATACACTGATGCAGGCCATATCATCGGCAGCGCTGCAGTACATGTGCGTGTAACAGAGAATGGACAAACGACACAAATCAGTTTCAGCGGGGATGTGGGGCGCTACCGTGATGTTATTTTGCGCTCACCGGATGTGTTTCCGCAGGCAGATTATATTATTATTGAAAGCACCTATGGCAACAGCCTTCATGAGGATGTATTTAACACACATGATCAATTGAATGAATGGATTCAAAAGACCTGTGTACAGAAAAAAGGTAAACTCATTATTCCCTCCTTCAGTGTTGGCAGAACACAGGAGTTATTATATTTTTTAAACCAGTTGAGTATTGAAAACAATTTACCCGATATACCTGTGTTTGTGGATAGCCCTTTGAGTAAGGAAGCAACGGATGTAGTGAAAAATCATCCTGAAAATTTTAATAATCGTGTGAGGAAATTACTTGAAACGGATAACGACCCTTTTGACTTTGAAGGTTTGAGATTCATTAAAACTGTGGAAGAAAGCAAACAACTGAATGATTTGCGCGAGCCCTGCATTATTATCTCTGCAAGCGGCATGGCCGATGCCGGCCGTGTGAAGCATCATATTGCCAATAATATAAGTGATGCCCGCAATACTATTTTGATAGTAGGTTACTGTGAGCCAAATTCACTTGGCGGCAGGTTAATGAGGGGCGCAAAAGAAGTGCGGATTTATGGTGAATACTATAATGTGATTGCTGAAGTTGGCGTAATGCGCAGTATGAGCGCTCATGGCGACTACGACGACCTTAGCCAGTTTCTTTCGTGCCAGCACGAAGAGATCGTAAAAAAATTATTTATAGTTCATGGAGAATATAATGTGCAGCTTGACTTTCAAAACAGGCTTTTAAAAAAAGGATTTAAAGATGTACAGGTGCCTGAATTACACCAGGTGTTTGGACTGGAATAAATTGTGGAACAGAACCCATAAGTCATGGCCTTATCAGCTCGAAACAATTTCTGAGTATGCGGATATTAAATTCATTCTCCGTTTTACGTGGTTCGCCATCTATATGCAACGGCGCAAATTTTAAATTCTTAATTGTAAGCGCTGCTGTTTGAAAATACAGGACAGTTTTTTTTGAAATATCTTCCACAAGTTGTTGCAATTTATTGTTACCCCGGATTTGTTTTAATATAGCAAAAGGCAGTCTGGTCTTATTCATTTTCTGCACAATCACCACATCAAGGAGGCCATCGTTTAAACTGGCTTGTGGTGCGATAGTAAAATTGTTGCCGAACTGGTTGCTGTTGGCAATACTTATAAAAAAAGCTTCGGTAAAAAAAGAAAAGTTATTGATCCTGACTTCAAACTGGTAAGGCTGAGCTTTAAAAAAATTAAGGAGGCTTTGCTGGGTGTAGCTCAGTAAACCGCGTGATGTCTTGTTTGCAAAATCATGTGCCACTTTTGCGTCGAAGCCAAGACCACTAAGCATACAGGAAAACTGATCATTGACAATAAAAGCGTCCACAGGTTTTGCATTCCCTGATAAAATAAGCTCAATTGCTTTTTCGGGTTTTTTTGGAATTCCAGCAGCATAAGCCAGGCCATTACCGCTGCCAAGCGGAATGATTCCGAATCTCACTTTCGTTGTATGCAGTGAATAAATTACCTGGTTCACAGTGCCATCACCGCCGATGATAATAACATCAGTAATTTTTTCCTGTTGAATTTTATCTTTCAGAAATTCATAATTTCCTGATGCATTAGTGTTCAGGATTTCGTAAGGCACATCATTCTTTCTGCTGATTGTTTCAATTTGCTTCAGCAAAGAATCTTTTTTGTGTATTCCCGAGATGGGATTAACCAGGTAAATGATTTTTCTTTCCCCCATTTGTTCAATTATTGTATTTCAATTTTACAAACAGGGGTTTTCATTGGTTTTATTTTTTCCCCTTTTGAGTCTCTCGGTATTGTTTCACAGTTCAGCCTGTATGTTTTCCCTTTTTCCAGCTTTTCAAAAAGATTATTCAGCAGCACGAGGTAAATGCCCTGGGAAGCAGCCTGGCTCAGTGTCATTAATAATGAATCAGTTTCTGTTGTAAATGTAAATGTGTGAATCCATTTATCCGTGTCCTGCTGGTCCATATTCAGTATAATAAATACATCTTTTACCTCTGGCTCAGGAATGCTGTTAAGTACAAATACTTTTGCACTGTCATTTCCGCTTAAGGCCACATTCATTTTTTTATTTTGAGAATTGATGATAACATTTTGTGCAGAGAGATAGATTGAAGCAAGGCAAAAACTGATCACAATAAAAATTTTCATACCCGGTTTTTTTAAGATTTGCAATACTCCGCACTAAGAACGGAAAGGTAAAAATATTCAGATAATTTTATCATTTGGTTAACGCACAAATATTTGCCGATTCGATATTTACATGATTCCAATGTAAAACGTTTTTTCATTTTTTTCGGTTAAAAAAAATTACCATTTCATCAAGGCACTTGCCCAAGTAAAGCCGCTGCCAAACGCCGCAAGGCAAATCAAATCTCCCCTGTTTATTTTCTGCTGCTCCCATGTTTCGCATAAAGCTATTGGTATGGACGCAGCAGTTGTATTACCATATTTTTGAATATTGTTATAAACCTGTTCGTCATGTAAGCCTAATTTATGCTGTACGAACTGTGAGATGCGAAGATTGGCCTGGTGTGTAATCAGCATTTTAATATCCTGTGGCTGAAATCCATTTGCCTGCAATGCTTCATGCACAACTTCCGGGAATTTTTGCACTGCTTTTTTAAATACAGCCGGACCGTCCATATACGGAAAATTTTGCGCATGATCAATCATGTCATGACTCATAAACATTTTACCTATTTCTGCGTCTTCGAAATCGGCGAACTTTTGCGTCGTCCAGTGATTGGCATGTGTACCCGGATTGTACATGGCAAGTATTTCTGCACTCCCTCCATCACTGTGCAGATGGGTGCTCAGAATACCACGATTTTCATCGCCTGTTGGTTGCAGCACCACAGCGCCGGCGCCGTCGCCAAAAATCACTGACACATTTCTGCCGCGTGTGCTGAAATCAAGTCCGAAGGAATGCTTTT
>JAHEZC010000193.1 GCA_023251275.1 Parafilimonas sp.
AGATTCGATTCCAAATTTTTCACTGATGTGTTTTTTCAGTCCTTCATCCTCATTCATCAATTGCTTTGCCGCTGAATCTGCATCGAATACAGGAATGCCAAAGACGCTGAAAATATTTGCCACTATGCTTTTGCCGCTGCCAATGCCACCCGTGATGCCAACACGCAGAACCATGATGATTAATTAATAAAAAAGATTATCAGGAAAATTAAAACATTTAGGCATGAAATTATTCAAAATGACCAAGCCGTGAGATTTTCATATTATATTAACGCGAAAAAAAGTTGTAAAAATGTTGCAATTTTTTCATAATAAAAAAGGAAACCTGTTTTTGGCTTCCTTTGATATTTGATGGAATCAGATTTTATTTTTTCTCTGTACCCGCAGTCAGCGCTTTATTCAACTGGTGACTCCACTCCATGCTGATTGCTGATTTCTCAATCTTTAAATAACTGCCGGGATTTACTTCTACCTGGATGGTACCATCTTCATTCACTTTATTAATAGTACCGTGAATGCCTGCAATAGTCACAATTTTATCGCCTTTTTGAAGATTCTCGATAAATTTTTTCTGATCCTTTGCTTTTTTTGCCTGCGGACGTATCATAAACAGCCAGAAAACAAGAATGATGGCGCCCATCATGATTAAGGAAAAACTTGAATTGGGTGCGCCTTCAGTCCCCCCTCCCATTAAAAGAATTGCGTTGATTTGTATCATTGTATGTATTTTAATTAATTTGCTTTTGCTGTGGTGTCTTTAACTTCTCCCGTAAAAATAAGTGTATAGGTCTGCTGATTTTTGGTATTGCCCGTTACTCTTATTGTTTTTCTTACTTTTCCTGCAAAACCATGGTTGCTGTCAAATTCTGCTTTTACTTCTCCCTGGCGACCCGGGGCAATAGCACCCTTTGTATATTCAGCAACCGTACATCCGCATGAAGGTTTTACTTCGGCAAGAAATAAGGGCTTGTCGCCGGAATTTTTAAACCTGAAACTAACATGTACCTTTTCTCCTCGCGTAACAGTCCCAAAGTTCACATTCGAGTCCAACCATTGCATAGCAGTATAATTCGCACTGTCAAACTGATGTACCTGGTCTTTCATACTTGATTGAATAAGGCCGACAGGAGAGCTGTTTTGACAGGCATAGACAGATACTGCAATAATTAACGCTGACAAAAATTTCTTCATACCTGTATTTGCGCGGAGCAAAAGTAAAGTATTCCTCAATTTGACTTTTGTTTAAAATCAATTTTATGAATTTTATTTTGCGATATCAATTCTTTGTGAATATTATCGAGAATCCCATTTACGAATTGACCGCTTTGGGTTGTACTGTAGTCTTTTGCAATATCAATATATTCATTAATCGTCACCTTTGGAGGAATGGTTTCAAAAAACAGGAATTCACAAACACCCATTTGCATCAATATCATATCAAGAAGAGCAATCCTGTCTGCATCCCAGTTGATTAATTTAGGCTTTATAAGATCAGTAACATATTCTTTCTTTTGCAAAACAGCAGTAAGCAGGTCTTTTGCAAATTTCCATTTTTCTTCGCCGGGTATATCCTGCAAATCATACATGCCGGGTTTATTGAGATAGTTCAGTACAAGTTGTTTCATCATTTCGGCATCATCGTCCCAATTGATAAAATGATCTTCGATATGTGCCGTAAAATCTTCATTGGGCAACATAAGGTCTGTAAAAATAAATTGAACTATCCCTTTTTCATCATTACGGTTTCGTGCAGGTCGCTGAATGTATTGCCGGTACAAGTCTGAAACCATAAGGTCGCCATAAATTTTTTTTACCCGCTCCCGTGTATCTTCAAAACCTGGCGGATTATTCTTGAAAACTTTCCTTAGTGATACATTATCCAGTATTTTCTGCAGCAATTCATTGCCGGCAATTTTGGTATTTACTACAAGGTCTTCGGAAGAAGGCAGGTTTTTCAACGATCTTATTCTCGCATCTGTTTCTGCATAGCGGGCCACTTCTGCTAAAAAATATAAAAGGTACGCGAAAAGATTGCGGCTGTTGTCAAACTGCTTTTGCAAAGATTGCACCGGATCTTTTTTTTCATACACTTCTTTTCCTGTTTCAAGTGCATAGATCAACTGCATTACCTTGATGCGTATGTTTCTTCTGCTGATCATCTTTTCAAAAAAGAACTTTTTTGATGGCTGCGAAGATAGGGTAAACAGGTTAGAGTTATGGATGAACGTTTTGAATCGAAAACACCTCGATTTATTACCCTTGACCGGCTATAACTACGGAAAAATATTATTCGCTTTTTGTGGGATTAAATTCGCTAATTGGATGATTCCTTTACGCGTTCATAAAGAATTTGTATTAAGCCATCTGCCAGACCGATCTTCGGAACATATATTTCCCCGATGTTGGCCCAGCGCATTACATTCACGTAAATCTGCAGGGCAGGTACAATTACGTCTGCGCGGTCGCTGCGAAGTTTATAAATTCTTATACGATCTTCAAGTGTAACACTGGATAATTCTTTATAGTAATCCTTAAGCAATTCAAGAGAGAGGGGTTTACCATCTTTCTTTTTACTCAAAGAAAATATTTTGTTGATGTTACCTCCTGAACCTATTGCAATCAGAGAAAGTTTACTCCTGGTATTATTTTTTAAATGGTCGCGCATTTCATCCCATTGCTTTTCAGTTACCATATTTTTCAACAGGCGAATGGTTCCTATGTTGAACGATTCTTTATAGCGAAGTTTTCCTTCAGCAAAAAATGTAAGCTCTGTGCTGCCGCCGCCAACATCTATATAGAGATAGGCGTGTTCATTGTCAAGATTTTCAGCAATATGATTTTCATAAATGAAAGATGCTTCTTCATCGCCGCTGATGACTTTTATTTCTATGCCGGTTTCGAGTTTCACTTTTCTTATAATGTCGTTGCTGTTTCTTGCATCCCGCATTGCACTGGTAGCACACGCTATTACATATTCAATCCCATATACGTTGATCAGGTGGTTATATGCTTTCATTGTTTGCATAATCATGCCAATCCTGGGTTTGGTGATCTCGCCTTTTTCAAATACATCAAAGCCCAGCCGAAGGGGCACTCTCACAAAGTTTAATTTATTAAACTGCGGCCTGCCGTTATCACTGATTACTTCTGAAATTAATAAACGTGCTGCATTGCTGCCAATATCAATTGCTGCCAGCTTCACTTTGTTTCAGCATTTTCTGGTATAAATAATTGTACGTCTCAATCTGTGAGCGTATTTTCTTTTTACCTGCGGAAGATACATAGTTATTTAATAGCTCGTTGTCAAGTATCCTGGCTTTCAGGTTATCTCTTAATTGAATGTGGATAATATCTATTAACTCCTGTTTTATTTCCTCATCGGTTACAGGAACAGTCGCTTCTACCCTGTGGTCAAGGTTGCGCACCATCCAGTCCGCAGAAGAAATAAAGATTTTTTCTTTACCATTGTTGTGAAAAATAAGCACCCTTGCATGCTCCAGGTATTCATCCACAATACTGACTGCCTGCATGTGGTTCTTAAATTTTTTTTGCTGAGTCACCGCACAAAAAATTCCTCTCACAATCAGTTTTATTTCAACGCCGGCATTCGCTGCCTCGTATAATTGATAAATCAGTTGCACATCACTGAGTGAATTTATTTTTACAATAACAGATGCAGCCTTACCCGCCTTTGCATTTCTTATTTCTGCATTAATAAGCCTTATAAGCTCTTTTCGCATATATACAGGACAAATAACGAGCTTTTTACATGCTTTCAGATGCACTAAACCTGTTTTGGGATTTTCGATAAATTTAAAAATACGGTTTATATCTGCCATCACATTCCTGTTGCCTGTGAGCAGGCAGTGATCACCATAAACTTTTGCAGTCTTCTCATTCAGGTTACCGGTGCTTACAAAACCATACTGGATAATTTTTTTGTCAACCCTTTTTTTAATTACACATAGCTTAGCGTGAATCTTCATATCAGGAATCCCAAGCAATACTTTTACACCCTCCAACTCAAGCATATCTTTCCATTCGAGATTGGCTTCCTCATCAAATCTTGCGCGCAATTCAAGCATCACGATAACCTCCTTTCCATTTCTAACTGCATTGATCAAGGCATTGATAATTTTTGAATTGTCAGCAAGCCGATAAGCAGTTATTTTGATTGTGGTAACATCAGGATCCATCGCGGCTTCACGTAGCAGATCAATTATCGCATCAAATGAATGATAAGGGAAATGCAGCATCACATCCTTTTCGATGATAACATCAGTCACTCTCAATGATTTTTTGAGCGCAGGATGCGTGAAAGGAGACCGTCGTGTGCTCTTTCGTGAAAACACATCTGGGAAATCCATGAAATGCCGAAAATTGTGAATACGCCCGCCGGGAATAATGTTGTCTTTGCGGGAAAGATTTACACGCTTCATCAGGTACTCGAGTAAAGCCGCATCCATTTCTTTATCATATATAAACCGGACCGGTTTTCCTTTTCGCCTGTTTTTTAACCCATGCTGAATTTTTTGTACAAACGATGTGGCTATATCGTTATCAATATCAATTTCTGCATCCTTTGTTACTTTAAAGATATGCGCATCAAAATAATCGTAGCCGAAATAAGAAAAGATATAAGGCAGGTTGAATCGAATCACATCTTCAAGCAAAATAATTGAGTGGCTTTCAGGCTTTGAAGGTAATTGCACAAATCTTCCGACAGACCTGCTGGGTACTTCTATTAGTGCATACTTCTGATCATAAGCAGAATCTTTTTTGCGCATCACTACACCCAGGTAAATACTTTTATCTCTCAGGTAAGGTAATTGCGGAAGGCTTTCAATCAAAAGAGGGATGATATCTGAGCGCACTTCTTCGTCAAAAAATTTTCTCACAAATTCTTTCTGCTCTTTTGAAAGCTGCTTCTCATTAACTAAAAAGATGTTTTCCTGCTTCAGCTCTTCAAGGATACTGTTCCATATACGATTAAATTCATTTTGCTGCTGCAATACGATAGTTTGTATCTGGTCGAGTATTTGCCGTGGGTTTTCTTCGAGGTGCATATTGGCTTTCTTTCCGCCAAGTTCAATCATTCGTTTCAATGTAGCCACCCGTACGCGGAAAAATTCATCCATGTTGTTGGAGTGGATACCGAGAAAACGAATCCTTTCTTTTAAAGGCACAACTGGATCATTCGCTTCCTGCAATACACGGGCATTAAAACTAAGCCAGCTTATATCTCTTGCAATTAACTGTTTCATAAAATGCACTCAGCCGTTTCATCAAAAATAAGCAGGAAGAAAATTTTTCAATGTTAAGTTTCGCAGCAAGGTCCTGCCTTATAAAATGCAGTTGCTACAGGTTTCGTATTTTATCAATCAGGCCTGACGTGGAGAACCCTTCAATGATGGGATTAATGATTACTCTTCCGCCATAAGCCATCACTTCCTGTGCACCCACAACCTGGTCAATGGTATAGTCACCTCCTTTTACAAGCACATCAGGCCTGATAAGATTGATAAGATTAATCGGAGTATCTTCATCGAAAATAATTACAGCGTCTGCAATCACTAATGAAGCAAGCAATAAAGACCTTGAATGCTCTGTATTTACTGGCCTGTTTTCTCCTTTCAATTTTTTTGTACTGGCATCAGAATTTACCCCGACTATCAGGCAATCTGCTTCTTTTGCTGCCTGTGACAGAGAATAGATGTGACCTTCATGCAGGATATCAAAACAGCCATTGGTAAATGCAATGCTCTTACCGGTAAGTCTTGCAACACTTATAAACTGCTTTAGCTGCTGCTGTGATAATATTTTATGTTGAATGAACGCTGTGATTTTCATTTTTTCTTTTCCTGATATTTATGTCAATATAAGCAGCCGTTCCAAA
>JAHEZC010000194.1:0-2619 GCA_023251275.1 Parafilimonas sp.
ATGCATCGTTATCAATCCGTGAATTCAAAGTGCTTGAAAAAATAAATTTTTATAAAACAACTGCGGCTGCAGAGGGCGGCATAACAGGGGCCGGAGGCATACTTCTTGGCCTCGCAGATTTTCCTTTATTGCTTGCACTCAAGATAAAGCTGCTTTTTGAAATTGCTGCATTGTATGGTTTTCCTACGGTTGATTACAAAGAGCGAATATACATGCTGTACATCTTTCAACTCGCTTTTTCGAGCCAGCAACATCGCAGGAATACTTATCAGAAAATGATAAACTGGAGTGAACAATGCAGGAATTTGCCAGGCGACATACACGAATTTGACTGGCTAACCTTTCAACAGGAATACCGCGACTATATTGATCTTGCCAAATTAGCTCAAATGATACCCATAATCGGCGCACCTGTTGGCGTAGTTGTAAATTATCGGTTGATTGCAAAACTGGGCAAAACAGCCATGAATGCTTATCGCATGAGATTGGCAGATGCCGGGGAAAATCTCGATCATACATAAATCTGAAAGCATTGCACACGTATCGTTGTACAAACCTTATCAGGTATTTTTTTGCTTCGCGAGGTCCATTACTTTCTTTAAATATTCAACGATATTTTTATCTTCCACGGAATTATATTTAAATTGAAAATTATCAGCTATTTCAACAGCAAGCTCCCTGAAAATATCAGTCATTATAAACAACGAATTCCAGATATTGCCAGGTTCCGCATCGGGATAGGTGGTAAGTATTTTATTCCATAGAGCCTGATCAATATTATCCCTCATATTTTTCCCGCTCTTTCCAAAAGAAATGGTAAACATTGTTGCTGCCCCGATATGCCATTCAATCATTTTCATGAACATTTTTCTTACGGGATTTTCAAGTATATCTTTTGCATAAGTTATATCGCCCCGCCATAAGCCTTTGGCAATATATGTGCTTACCCACCAGAACTCGTTACAGCAATCTGAAAATTCTTTTTCACCAGGTTTTTTTATCAGGTAATCTTTGTCAGCGGGAAGTGGAAAATCAGGGAACAAATTGTCTTTGTCCAATAACAGTACACACAGGCTGCCCGGGTTAAATTGTGTTGTTATTTTTTCGATGGGATATAAAGTTAAATCAATCCGGCTGCCATCTTCAAAAAGCATCAGGTAAGCAAATGTTTCATTTTTGTTTTTATCATCATTTCCATCAAACATCACCATATCATCAGGCATTTGTAAAATCAACCGCTTACCAAAAATATCAATCCAGCTATGATCGGCTTTAAATGCCTTTATATCTCTGACAATATAGATTATGTCATAGTCCTGAAAAATATCTTTCGCAGCGTTTGGATTTGCCCTTGAACCATTTAACAATACCATCCTGATCCTCTCGTTAGATATTGCAACGGTTAATATCAAAGACATTATTTCTTTTTCACTTCTCATTTTATGCACAGGAGAATTTAAAATATATCCTGCACTATTATCTTGCAGATGTAAGATGCTACAATTATTTTTTTCATGCCTAAGTCTTCGCAAAACTTGTCATCAATTTCGTATTGATCTTACTTGCATGAAGGCGGAAAATAGTCTTATTGTTATTCTTTCTTATACAGCACCCACGCATCATTGATCGTAGGTTTATTATTATGCTGCAGAAAAAGGTTAACCTTCCAGAGTAAAGCAGATGAATACAAAACGGGCTTGTATCCCATGCTGTCAAGCAAAGCCATACCTGGTTTTATTTCGTTAAATGTAGTGGCGATATAGGTACCTTTTCCGGTTAAATAGCGAAGAGAATCATTTTGATATACCTTTTTCAACTCAAGGTTCTTCACACTTTTTCTGTAGAATATAAGTGGTGAGCCGCTCATGGTTTCAAACGGAGTACGGTACAGGCAAAAAATGGTTGCAGGATTATCCTTAAAATTATTTTTCAAAATCTCGCCAAAATAAATTGTCTGCCCATAAGGAATAACAGAGAAAAGTACCAGCATTACAGTATTCAGGATAACAGTAATGATCAATGCAGCTTTCAATAACAAAGCAATCCATTTTTTGCAGTTTTTATAAAAATGCAGCAGTGAAGGCAGGCTCCATCCAACAATAAGCGGCAGTGCGTTGAAAATGGGAAACAAAAATCTTTCTTCCTTGTGCCCGATGAAGCAATGCCCGATGATAAACAACAGCACAGCAACAAAAACGGCGTTATCATATTTTGTAAAAAATGCTTTTATGCAGTAATAAAAAAGAATTATGCTGAAAGGCGGCGCTGTGATCACAGCGATCAGCAAACCGATATATCTTAAAAAACTGGAAGTGCCGAACTCTGCAGCTTTGCCCTGCAGAATATTTATTTCAAAATACCGGGCAGGTGTGAAAACCAGTTCATGGTAAAACCGGTAATCAAGATATGTGTTGAGTAAAAAACCAATAAGAAAGCCGGCAGCAATCGGAAGCAGCCATGTATATTTTTTTTCAAAAAGGATAAACCAAATACCGAAACCTGCAATGGCAAGACCTATCTGGAAACGGAAATAAAATGACAGGCAAAACAGGAAACCAATGAGGAATAAGAAAGGATTTGAGGGATTTTTATTCCTCATTGAATCATAGAGGGCCAGCG
>JAHEZC010000194.1:2629-5890 GCA_023251275.1 Parafilimonas sp.
AGCCCGCACATCATTTCAGAAGTAAATAATGTCCTTGTATAAGGAAGCATCCAGGAGAAATTCAGCATGAGCAAAACTGCATACAATATCATTCGCTTGTCCGCTTTAAAATAGTGAAGTGCAATAAGATTAAAAACGATAAACATGAACAAGCCGAGAATGATCCGGAGAATTGTCATCTGCACATACGGGTTTACAATTTCCAGGGCCATACAGGTTTTATAATATGCAGAGAACAGATATACCTGCAGGGTAGGCCTGATTTTGGCTTCCAGCTCAAAGGCATAATTGGCAGAGTTCTCATTTCCCAGTTGGTACGAGGAGAATTCAACAATGGAGAAATGCTGGTCAAAAGTAGAAAACCCGCCTCCCTTGATACAGTTGAGCAACTGTATCACCAGCCCCAAAAGCAGCAGCCATCGGACTTTCCGGTCTTGCAGTATGAGTCTTTTTATTTCAGCAAACATGACAGCATATAAAAGCAGTCACAAAGGAAAAGTAAAAAATTAAAATAAAGGAATTCGATTTCAGCTCAATCGGTGTGTTGGTCATGAGTAAATTAGCATGAGAAAAAGTATATAAATCAATTATGGCGGTATCACATAGTTACAGCACATATTAAACTTTTCAATTACGCCTGTTTTAATTTTTCAATATCAAATTTTTTCATTTGCATAAATGCCTGGATCACCCTCGGAGCTTTTTCTGCATCGCTCATCAGCTTACCTAAAATAGTTGGAACAACCTGCCATGAAACTCCGAATTTATCTTTCAGCCAACCACATTGACTTTCTTCTCCACCTTCTGTAAGCTTATCCCAGTAGTAGTCTATTTCCTCCTGTGTTTCGCAGTCAATCACAAATGAAATAGCTTCATTGAATTTGAACAGCGGGCCGCCATTTAAACCCATAAATTTTTTTCCGTTCAGTTCAAAGTTTACAACCAGAGGTGTATCAACCGTTACTTTTGAATTTTCAAAAATTGAGCAGTAAAAATCTGCTGCTTCTTTTGCCTGGCCGTCAAACCATAGGCATGGATGGATTTGATTTGTCATTGTGTTTATTTTTAGCGTTGTTATTTTAAAAAAGAATTTACCATTGACAGAATTGTACCTGTATCCATCATTAAGGAAACATGTCCTTTGCCGGGTATTATTGCCAATTGTGATTTTGGAACGCCAGCCATATCCGCAATAACACAACCTCCTAAAAGCTGGTAGGTGTTCATAAGAATTGTTTTATCAATACCGTCATTGTCGCCGCAGATCAACAGAACCGGCGCTTTGATGGACTTTATATTTTCGTCACCAAGATCATAGCCTTTATTAGTAAACTCAATCATCTTGTTCAGGAATGCATGCCAGTGAGCTGTGTCAGGGGCAACTCTTACATATTCAGTTTTCAAAGGCGTGTTATCTAGGAAAGCAGGTTGCATTGTTTTGAAAATATTTCGCACTTCGGGTTGCCACCCTTCAGATTTGTATGTGGAAGAAATGATGATCAATTTCCTGACCAACTGCGGGTTTTGAATGGCGAATTCATACGCTATCGTACCGCCAAAACTGTATCCAAGAATATCAGCGCTGTCAATATTCAAATATTTCATAACACCTGCCACATCGCTTGCCAATGCCGGGAAAGATAAGGGCCTGTCTGTGTCCGCCGTTCTGCCGTGGCCCTGCATTTCAAGTGCAATCACTTTCCTCGTTTTCGAAAGTTCAGGGATTAGCTGGCCCCAATTCAGGTCAATGGTCATATAAGCGCCGTGCAAGAGAATAAGCGGCCTGCCTTCCCCATAGATTTCATAATATATTTTGACCCCGTTAACAGGTGCATAGCCGCTCGATTTTAAGGCGTTGGTTGCAGTCACCGGTTGAGCGGTGCTTTGAAATACTGATGCCATATTGATGCATAGTATCAGTAAGCTGATTCTCAACATTGATTTACCTGTTCTCATTATTTCAATTTTTAAAATGGTAAATATGATTGTTTGAATTAATGATGCAAAGATGCAACGGTAAATTGAAAATAGTGAGTGGTAAAAGCGACAAGTTCGGGGGTGGATTGGGACAGAATGAAGTGTTAAGAAAACCGTCGAAGGTCATATGCAACATTGGGTTCATAGTTAGTGCTGCGTTTTCGAGGAAGCCTTATCTATTAGCCACTGATCTTCTCTGTCACGTAGGTTAGCAGAGCAAAATTGGAAGAAAAGTCACTTTAAAATTGTTGATAATTTTTTGCATAAATTATTTTGCATTAATTGATTTGTCTATATTTGTCCAATATACTTATTGACATGAAACAAGTCGGCGAAATTATTCGTGAGAAACGGGAAGAAAAAGGTTGGCTGCTTCGTCATTTGGCGGCTGAACTTGATATTGACCAGGCGTTGTTGAGTAAGATTGAAAGAGGAGAAAGAAAAGCAACTAAGGAACAAATTCAAAAGTTTGCATCTGTTCTTAATCTTAAAAAAGATGAACTCATGTTACAATATCTAAGTGAAAACATCGCTTACGAAATTGTTGAAGAAAAAAATGCTTCGGATATTCTACATGTTGCTGAAGACAAGGTTGAATATTTACGCAAACAGGATAAACGCAAATAAAAATGGCTATAAAAAATCAACATCAAGCTCACGAGACAGCCATTGAATTGGTATCAAAAGTTATTGAAGGTGATAGAAGATTTGTTTTTGTTTTGGGTGAGAGTCTCGAAGTATTGAAGCAAATGCCTGATGAAAGTGTTGATTGCATAATTACTTCACCTCCTTACTGGAAAATGAGAGAATATGATGTCGCTAAAAAGCGCAATCATATTTTGATAGGTGATGAAGATGAGCCAAAAGATTATGTAAATAATCTCGTTGTAATTTTCAATGAAGCAAAAAGAGTTTTAAAATCGGACGGTTCTTTTTGGTTAAATATTGGCGATAAGTTCCACAATAAAAATTTGATGGGAATGCCCTGGAGAGTTGCCATTGCAATGCAGGATGAAGGTTGGGTTTTAAGAAGTGATATTGTTTGGGACCAAATGAAAGGAACTCAAAGTGCAAAAGATAGAATGAGAGATGTGTATGAACATATTTTCCATTTTGTGAAAACACGAAAATATTATTTTGATGCCGAAGCAATAAAAATTAAACCATCAAAAAATCCAGTCATCACGGAAACAAAAACAATTTCTGCAACTGGTGTTAGCGGAGTTAAATACAGAGAGCAAATTCTTAAGTCAAAACATTTGAATGAAAAAGAAAAGATAAATG
>JAHEZC010000195.1 GCA_023251275.1 Parafilimonas sp.
GCAGCAGAAGCTCCAAGTACCCGCCTGATGCTTATTTCTTTCTGTCGTTGTTGTGTAGTAAATGCAGTAAGGCCCAGTAAACCCAGGCAGGTGATGATAATGGTAAGTATGGAAAAGGCTGCAAATATTTTTCCCCGCTTCTGGTCAGCAACATATTGTGAGTTGAAATCTTCATCGAGGAATTTGTATTCAAACGGCAACTGCGGGAAATATTTTTTCCAGGTCGCTTCTACTTTTGAGATAGATGTTTTGATATTGCCGGCATCCATTTTCAATTGTATAATATTACCATTCGGGCCATAAAATAATAGCAGCGGAGCAATAGGGTTGTACAATGATTTTTGATTGAAGTCATTAAACACTCCTACCACTTCTAAATAATTACCTGAAGTATCCCCGGGGAATTTTACCCGTTTGCTGATCGGTTCATCCCATCCGAAATGCTTCACCATCGCTTCATTCACCACTATACTGTGGAGTGTATCGGCAGGGCCGGAAAAGTTACGGCCCTTCACTATTTTTATTCCGAGTGTGCCAAGGTAATTTTCATCTATGTTGTAACATTCAACCGCCTTCTCCACATAACCGTTTTTGGTTTCTACGGAGAACAGGTTGAGGTTAACATTCGGAGCGCCGGGATAAGAATTCCCTGACCCTACGTCTCTTATACCCGGCAGGTTGCGGAATTCATTATTCATGGCAAATATTTTGCTTCGTTCATCTTCGCCTGTATTCACTGTTACAGTCATCACCTGGTTTTTATTAAACCCTAAATCTTTTTTTTGCAGGTAGGAGAGTTGCGAATACACAACCCACGTGCAGATGAGCATGATCATTGAAATGGAAAACTGGAGTACAACCAATGTACGGCGCAGGTTGATGTTGCCGGAAGCTTTTGACAGAGCGCCCTTTAATATTCCTACAGGTTTAAATGCGGAAAGATAAAATGCAGGATAACTGCCGCCAATCAATCCCGTAAATAAAACCACACCCAGCAGTAACAGCGTGTTAGATGGCTGAAATAAAGTTTTCAGGGTGAAGGTTTTACCCGACAGCGTATCGAATACAGGCAATAAAAGTAACATCAGTAAAACGCTCAGTAAGACCGCTACTAAAGAAGTAAGCAAGCTCTCCCCTAAAAATTGTGAGACCAATTGTTTTTTTGATGAACCGGTTACTTTACGAATGCCGATTTCTTTTGCCCTGCGCGCCGACCTTGCCGTTGTCAGGTTCATGTAATTGATGCAGGCAATGAGCAGCATAAAAAAAGCGACAGCAGAAAATATCCAGATGTATGACATGCTCCCTAATTCTTCGGGTTCATATTGCAGATTTGAATGCAGGTGAATAGCCGTTATTTGCTGCAAATCATATCTCATTGTTATATTGAACTGCTTAATTAAAGGGTCCACATATTTTTTGTACACATCAGCCAACTTTTTATTAAATGCCTGTGTATTTGTTCCCGGTTTCAGCAGCAAATAAGTAAAGTTGTTGAAGTTTCCCCAGTTATCCTGCCCATTTTGATTACCTCTCAGCAGGGTGGACATCGAGATCAGCATATCGTAGCGGATATGCGAATTTTTAGGCACATCTGCAATCACACCGGTTATTTTATATACATCATATACCGTTTTCAGCGTTTTGCCGACCGCCGGTGTGTTTTTGCCAAAATATTTTTCCGCTAATGTTTTTGATATTACAATATCGAATGGCGCATTCAATGCAGAAGCGGCATTCCCTTCCACAAAATTTTGTGCAAACACTTTGAAAATTGTGCTGTCAGCGTAGTAAACTTTTGTTTCATAAAAATTATTTTCGCCATTTTTAAACAAAGTTCGCTCCCTGCTTACAAATCTTACCATTTCTTCCACTTCGGGATACTCTCTTTTCAAAGTAGGGCCAAGCGGAAATTGTGTCAGCGCCCAGTCGGTGTTTTTGTCCCGCTCATGTATATAAGAATTGATCCTGAAAATATGATCTGCATTTTTGAGATAGCGGTCATAGCTCAGCTCATCCTTTATATAAAAAATTAAAAACAGGCTGAAGGTGATGCCGATAGTAAGGCCTAAAATATTCACGAGGCTGTACCACCTGTCTTTTCTTAAGTTTCGAAGTGCAATAAGCAAAAGGTTTTTTATCATATATTTTTTTTGTTCAGTGTTTAAATTTTTTATTGAGCTCAGCGTGATCTCAGCATCCGGTTTTATGGTGTATCATTCACTTCTCAATGATTTTACGGGGTTTGCAACTGCTGCTTTTATGGCCTGGAAGCTCACCGTGACCAGGGTGATCAAAACCGCTGCAACAGCAGCCAATGCAAATACCTGCCATGAAATTTCAACCCTGTAATCGTAGTTGGTAAGCCAGTTACTGAGATAATAATAAGAGATCGGCGTGGCAATGATGCAGGAAAAAAGCACGAGTATCACAAACTCTTTTGAAAGCAGTCGCCAGAGATTAATCACACTGGCGCCAAGTACTTTGCGAATGCCTATTTCTTTTGTCCTTTGCTCGGCAACAAAGCTGGCCATACCAAATAATCCGAGACAGGAAATAAATATTGCCAGTATCGCAAAGTAAGAAGCAAGTTTGCCGATCGTTTCTTCGGCCAGGAATTTGTTTCCGAATTCTTCATCTACAAACTTGTAATCAAAGGGAACTGCAGGAACGTATTTTTTCCAAACCTGCTCAATTTTACTTAATGATTGTTTGGCATTTTGCTTCGGGTTGAGTTTCGCAATCAGGTTAAACATATTATCGTAGTTGCCGATATGGTATAAAGTAGGCCGAACCGGATAAAAAGGAGACTCCTGCATAATATCACTGACAACACCAATGATAGTAAACGGCTGGTTATTCCATTTAAGAACTTTGCCGACAGGATTTTGAAATCCCAAAAATTTAGCGGCTGATTCGTTAATGATAAATGCAGCAGAGTCTGTTGCGAAGTCCCTGGAGAAGTCACGGCCTTTTTTGACGTTCCATTGCACCGTTTTACCGAATTCATACGAAACCTGGTTGTTCGGGAAATCAACGCTGAGATCAGGGTCTTTACCTTCCCAGTCAAAACCACCATTGGTATTCCATACCTGTGTCAATGGACTGTTTGATGCAGCCATTTCTTCAATGGCGCCGCTATTCTTTAATTCTGTTTGTATGGCGTCAAAGTGCTGCCCTATTTCGTTTTCCATACCAATGCTTATCAATCCATTTCTCGTATAACCGATGGGCCTGTTTTTAGCATGTTGAATTTGCTGATAGACGATGATGGTTCCGATTATGAGCATAATCGAAACAGTAAACTGCATTACCACTAAGACTTTGCGCGGAACAGTTGCGAGCTTGCCCACACGAAACGTTCCTTTCAGCACTTTCAACGGCTGAAAGGAAGAAAGATATAATGCGGGATAACTGCCGGACAACAATCCTGTAATTAATATAAATACTATATTAAAAAGCCAGAATACAGGATTGCCCCAGGGAATCGTAATTTTCTTCCCGGCTACATCATTAAACATGGGTAATAATAATGTTACCAGGATCATACATAAAACAAAAGCCATCATTACTACCACGTATGATTCTGCAAAGAATTGTTTTATTAATTGTGATCGGAGAGAGCCTATCGCTTTTCGTATTCCCACTTCCTTAGCTCTTTTTTCACTGCGGGCTGTAGCAAGATTCATAAAGTTTATGCAGGCGAGTATCAATACAAAAATGCCAATGATGCCAAATAGCCACACATATTGAATAGTACCGCCCACATTTACACCATTTTTAAACTCATTATATAAATTCCATTTATTCATGGGTTGCAAAAAAACCACCCACCTGGCTTTTGCTTCTTCTTTACCGGCATTATCCAATTTTATATTTTTAATTTTTGCAGAAACTTTTTCCATGTCAGCATTGTCGGCAATCTGCACAAATGTTTGGGAGAAATTACTCCCCCAGGGGTTATCCATATTTTTTGCCCAGGGGTTTTGTATCAGCCACAGTTGCCACGGCATCATAATTTTTAATTCATGAAAAGTGGTATTATCAGGTAAATCTTCATACACACCGGTAACTTTTACATCAAAGCTCCTGTCGAGTTTTACCGTTTTATTTATTGGATTTCCCTTCCCAAAAATTGCTTCTGCAGCAGAAGCGGAAAGCATGATGGAATAAGGATCTTTTAATCCCGCTTCCGTTCCTTTAATCATTTTCAGAGTCAGCATTTCCGGAGCATCGGGTTCAAAATAATTTCCCACCTTAACAAAATGCTTATTTCCTGCAGAAAGCAAATGATTGCCTGCCCATGATGATTGCACCACATATTTAAAGTCGCTTCCGTATTTAGCACGCAACGCAGGCCCCATCAATGCAGGATTGGCAGTTTGTGTTTCCACTTTACCGTTGAATGTTCCATGCTGCATCACCTGTGCAATGCGGTCGTAGTTTTTGTGATACTGGTCGTATGATAACTCATCATACACCCATAAACCGATCAGCATGGCCACTGCCATGCCTACAGCAAGGCCGCCGATATTTATTGCACTATACCCTTTACTCTTAATCAGGTTTCGCCATGCGATCTTTACGCAGTATCCTGGGGAGAAATAATTTTTAAACATGCTATTGTTTTTTATTTACACGTATGACGTGATACGACCTGTGTATGTTACGTTTTTTGTTTCCTGTTTTTGGTGCGCCTGTTCCGGTATTTTCGGTTGTTCACTCATATTCTGCACTTTGCCCGGCATCGCCTGCCTGCACGCACACTTCTGGCTCGCCGAAAATGGTCTCAAGGCCTGTGCCAATGCGGAAAGGCTTTACAGGCAAGTCATTGAAAAAATTGCTGGAAAAATAACTGTCCGAAAACGAACACTACCTGTACGGATTTGGATAGGAGGGGCATTCAATAACATTGGTTTTTTGATAAACTAAGCGGAGCACTAATTTTACTGATTCTCCTGCCGTTGCAGGTGTTGTCACCTGCAACAATAATTTTTCATTGGTGACAAAACCAACGAAGGCGAGACCCTGAAACCAGTTCAGTGTGACGTTTTCAACATCAACAGCCATTTCAGCAGGCATAAATAATTATTTATCTGTTTCCTAACCTGTTTACATTTGAAAAAAAATCAGGATGAAAATTATTCTTTCGATTGCTTCGCTTGTGATCTTTGCCTGCATTGGCGCATCATCACAAAATATAAAAGCATTTACCACTGCCGGTAAAAAAGTGATGGTTTATACTACGGCTGAGAATACCGACGATCGCATCAGCCTTACAGACAGTTTGCATTTTTCACCGATGGGTCAGCCCTTGGAAACACAGGTCTGTGTGTTTGTGGA
Organism: Parafilimonas sp.; assembly: GCA_023251275.1. Lineage (GTDB taxonomy): Bacteria > Bacteroidota > Bacteroidia > Chitinophagales > Chitinophagaceae > JAHEZC01. The sequence continues at coordinate 5,344 of JAHEZC010000195.1, forward strand.
TCCCGCCCGTAAATTTCAAACACTTATCGGTATCGGCGGTGCGCTAACAGATGCGTCAGCCGAAACTTTTTATAAACTCCCGGCAGCATCGCAGCAGGAATTATTAAAGGCTTACTATGATACGGTAAGCGGCATCGGTTATACCGTTGCGAGAACCAATATCAACAGTTGCGATTTCAGCAGCGACACATACACGTATGTCGCGGATAATGATGCTGAGCTGAAAACATTCAACATTGCCCATGACGAAAAATATAAAATCCCTTTTATAAAAGAAGTGCAGAAAGCAACCGGCAACAAATTGAAGTTGTATGTAAGCCCGTGGAGCCCGCCCGCATGGATGAAGGACAATAACGATATGCTGCACGGCGGAAAGCTGAAACCCGAGTCAAGACAAAGCTGGGCCAACTATTATGTAAAATTTATCATGACTGTCCAACCTTAATTAGAACAATTTCAATTGATTAGAGGGATGTTTGTTTTCAATTTGTATTTCAATTTGCTCAAAGGCTTGGTGTATGGGCATTCTCTCAA
>JAHEZC010000196.1 GCA_023251275.1 Parafilimonas sp.
CATATAATCAAATGTAGCAAAAGGGTAAAATATTTATATAATTTTAGTTTCTCTCAAATTATTAGGGTGTGTCCAAAGAGCTTGCTGTCAACACAAATATAAACTATTCAAAACGAGTATTAAATTTTCTGTATTATTCATTTTTATCGCTGTTGATACACGCTTTTTGTATTATGGAGTTGCGCTAATCCGGTGGTTGGGCATTCATTAAAACCCTGGTTATCATATTATTATCCCGCCGGAAGTGCGCACCGCCTTTCTTCTTAGCCCTTCCCCTGTTATCCACAATTTTTCTTGCAGCCAAGTAGCCATTATAAAAATCGGGGTGTGTTTTCTTGTTGTCTGCAGCAAGGCCATCCAGCCTTTTAAAAACGGCGTCCATTTTCTTATATTCAAGCGCCAGCGCCTCAGTGGCCGCTTGTCTTAAGGCTTTGGCATTTCGCGGAGCGCCTATCATGCAGGATAAACGGAGGTTGAAGCGAAAGAATTACAACAACATATTTTAGTAAATAATTAATTGAAGCTAAAATGTATATTGTATAAAATAAGTCACTATTTTTCTGCATTGATTTTAAAACAAAGAATAACCACGGACAAATATGAAAAGAAGCGTATTTATTAAACTTACGGTAGCCGGAGCAGCCGCAGTTGCGCTGCCTTTAACTTATGGTTGCGGAGGAAATTCTGCTAAAAAATTAATTGCAGAGCCGGAATTTTTATTGAAGCTTATTGATGTAAAAACCTTGTATGAAACCGGCCAGGCTTACATAAAAAAGTTTCCGGTCGAAGACAATGAAAAAAAACTGACTGACCTGTTAGTTGAAAACAGCGCAATTGTACAATCATCAGACACAAAAGCCATTCATTTATTCTTTGATAAAAAAATTCATGATGATTTTGAATCCGGCAATACTGTGATTGTTAACGGCTGGATTCTTTCATTAACAGAAGCAAGGCAATGCGCTCTTTTCTCAATAACTCAAAACTAAAACTTTCCGTATGCATGTGGACGCAAGAAGCATGGATAATGATTCTCTGATCGAAGGAGATATTTGTATTGTTGGCGCAGGCGCTGCAGGAATCAGCATGGCGCTTGAATGGATAAATACACCCTACAAAGTTATTCTGCTTGAAGGCGGCGGTTTTGACTATGATGAAAAAGTGCAGGAACTATACGCAGGTAAAACTACCGGGCAGCGTTATTTTCCTTTAAAAGCAATCCGCCTCCATTATTTTGGCGGTACAACCGGGCACTGGGCAGGTTATTGTTCCACATTAGATCATATAGATTTTATAAAGAGGGACTGGGTTCCGCATAGCGGCTGGCCCATTTCCCGCACAGACCTTGATCCTTTTTATGCAAGAGCGCATCCCTATATTGAACTCGGGCCTTATGAATACAATATAAACTATTGGCAAAAAAAAGATCCTGCATCAGTGCCATTGCCTTTGGATGAAAATGCAGTATGGAGTAAAATGTGGCAGTTCAGCCCCCCCACCCGTTTTGGAGAAAAATATAAAGACGCGGTTGTTAAGGCAAAAAATATTCATTTATATACATATGCCAATGTGGTGAACATTGCAGCAAATGAGCAGGTATCATCTATAAAAGAAGTAACTGTTAAAAATTATGCAGGCAGGCAACACAGGGTGAAGGCAAAATATTTTATCGTCGCCTGTTGTTCTATTCAGAATGCGAGGCTGTTGCTGGCATCCAATCAGCAGGCGCGCAAAGGCCTCGGGAATGATAACGATCTTGTTGGCCGTTACTTCATGGAGCACGTGGAGATAAAATCTGCCGAGTTATGGCTTGACCGTCCCAGTACAGCAAAGATGTACCTGATGGATTTTGGCATTACAAAAGCCCGTGCAGAACTGGCTATCAGTGAAGCTAAACAGGTTGAGTATAAAATATTAAACGGTACCGCATCATTTGCACCTTTGGATCTCGCAAAGCATGAGCCTGCTTTTATTGATATCTGGAATGAAGATAAAGAAGAGCGTGAAAAGAAAATGCAGGAGTTTTCAAAAAATGAAAAGAAAGCAATTAAGACTGAAGGTTACAGATCATTCCAGCTTTTTACCAGAATGGAACAGGCGCCGAATCCTGCAAGCCGGGTAATGCTGGACACAGAAAAGGATTCATTGGGAGTGCCCCGCGCTATACTGCATTGGGAACTTACGCCATTTGAAAAAAGAAGCCTGCGCAAAATATATGAGATCATCGGGCGTGAAGTTGGCCGAGCAGGAATAGGCCGTGTGAGGTTGATGGATTACCTGCGGGATGAAAATGACAATTCATGGCCCTCTTTCACAGGAGGAGGCTGGCACCACATGGGTACTACCCGTATGAGTGATGATCCAAAACAAGGTGTGACAGATGCGAACTGCAAAGTGCATGGAATTAGTAATTTGTTTATGGCAGGTGCATCAAATTTCGTAACCGCAGGAGCGCCAAATCCAACGCTGTCCTTGCTTGCATTAACGTTGCGGCTTTCTGATCATATCAAAAAAATTATTTCGAAATAGCCGGTAGTCTGAAGTTCAATGCATCATTTATAATAAAACTTGTCGCCTAAATAAATTCCTCCCGGGTTTTCTGCTGCTCCCACGTCGGTTGACAATTTTGCTTCCGCTTTTCCGGCTGCTGAAATTTCAGAAACTTTCACCAGCAATGCAACGGTTGTGATTTTTCCGTTGTCAGGCAGGTACACATCATTAGAATGGATTATAACAGGCTGGTAAAAGACTGTATCAGGGGAATTCCGATAGCCCAAAGGGAATTGTATGAGCATTTCGCTCCCTCAATGCTGGGCATCTGCTATCGCTATACCAAATCGTTAAAAGATGCAGAAGATGTGCTGCAGGAAGGATTTGTAAAAGTATTTACCAGTTTAGCCCAATACCGTTTCGAAGGAGAATTAGGCGGATGGATACGAAGCGTAATGGTTCGCACTGCATTGAATTATCTGAAACGCAATCGCCGGTACAATGCAGATTTTTCGTACAGTGAAACAAGCCTCCATCCTGTTTCAGAAGAAAACCCGCTGGTGATATTGCAGGCAAAAGAGCTTGCAGACCTGATCAGGCAATTACCGACTGGTTACCAGGCGATCTTCAACTTACACGCAATAGAAGGCTATACACATGTGGAAATAGGTGAAATGCTGGGAATTAATGAAGGCACTTCACGCTCTCAGTACGCAAGGTCAAGAGCTTTGCTGATAAGCTGGCTGGAAAATCATTCAACAGAAGTTAAACATCAACGATATGCAGGAAAATGAATTTGAAAAACAAGTCAGCAGGTTGATGGAAGAATTTAATTTAACTCCATCTGACTCTGTGTGGAAAAAAGTGGAACAACAGATAAATAAAGACAAACGCCGGAACAGGTGGCTTATCATTCCATTACTGTTGTCAGGATTGACGCTGGCAGGATATTTTACCTACCAGGCATTGCACCAAAGCGGTAATAATATAAATAAAAATGTTACTGCACATGAATCACAAAAAGATGCTGCAGGTAAAAAAAATAATCCGCAAAAAAATAATGATCCAATTGGCAAAGCTGATATACTTACCACTACTCCCAAAGAAGAAAATTCATTCACATTAAAACAACAAACTCAAAAACCGCTGTCGAAATTATTGAGGAATAAAAAAACTATTACAAACAGAAATTTATTTGCTGACACAAAAAAATATTTGCCTTCGCCTGTTCTGATCAATAAAAGCAATACGAAGATTGATAATAAAGAAATTGCAAAATTTTCTGCAGACGCGGAGATCAAAAAAAACCGGCAGTTAATTGCTGCTGAAAATAAACAGGAAGAAAGTAAAATAAAATTATTAGATGATGAAAATAAAACTCCAAATAATTCAGCATCTCAAAAACAATTTTCATCAACGGAAGTGAAAGATTCAGCAGACAGTGCTTCTATCGCAACATCTGAATATAAAAAGCTCAAAACATTCAATAAAAACTCCAGGAAATGGCAATGGGGTATTACTTCATTTTATGGCAGAAGCGATGCAGTGGAAACCCTGCTGGGGATTCATTTCTTTCAGGATTACAGTGCTGCAGATTACCTGAATAACTCCGGTCAGCAACCGGACAGTGGTGCAATCAGAACTTCAAGAATCATAAAGCCATCTTCAGCATTTAAGCTCGGAGTTTCTGTGCAGAAACAAATTTCAAAGCGCAGCAGTATTTCGTTCGGAGTAAATTATGTTCAGCTTCGTATGAAAACCGAAACAGGAATAATGGTTGATTCTGCTATTAATGTAAATGTCCCCGGCCTTTCAAATAGACTGAGTGTGGGCACTTTTTATAAACCCGGTTCCGGTAATTTTAATACTGATACTTACCGGTTTATTGAAATCCCTGTCATATTTCAGCACAGGTTCAACAACAGTTCAAAATTTCCGCTTTATTACAATGCCGGTATATCATTCACACAGCTTATTGATGCGGATGCACTTTTTTACGACAGGTATAATAATATTTTCTACGCAGAAAATAATTTATTGCGGAAAACCCAATTGCAGTTTCAGCTTGGATTAAATACATCATTAAATCTGAAGAGCAACACTTCAATATTCTTAGGGCCGCAGTTGCAATACAGCCTATCCAATCTTTTGAAGAATAAAAATTTCGGCAGCCAGCACCTCTTTAACTGGGGTTTACAGGCCAATATACTCTTTCACAAAAAATAATTTTTTAACCAGTGCAACGGTTGTAAAAAATCCAGTGTCAGCATGGCAAACTATTTCTTATGAAGAAGATTTTTCTCATCGCCATTTTGTATGCCATTTTTATTTCAGGCTGTTTTAAAGATGACTGTATCAGCACGCTTAAAATTTATACGCCTGTATATAAGTCGCTTACAGAAGTAAGAGCGAATATGAAAAGCCTTAGTCCTCAACCGTTGCAAAGCACAGGCAAGCTTTACGTGTATGGCAAATATATTTTTTTGAATGAATTGAATAAAGGCATTCATGTAATTGATAACAGTAACCAATCTGATCCGAAAAACATTTCATTCATCAGCATCCCCGGTAATGTTGATCTCGCCGTAAAAAATAATTACCTGTATGCAGATTCTTACGGAGACCTCGCAGTGTTTGATATTTCAAATCCTGTAAACATTACAGTCAAAAAATTCCTGAACAATGTTTTCCCTTACATGAACAGGTATTACTGGGGGAGTCTTACCAACCCGGATTCAATATTAGTTCCGGTTGCCTTCGTTGAAAAAGATACGGTTATTCATTGCAACACTTATGGCGGATGGGAGTATGGAGGATGCATAAATTGCGACGCGCTTTCATCCGGGTCAACCCCTGCCTATGCATCATTGCCCTCCGGGAAAGGCGGCTCCATGGCAAGATTTGCTGTGCTCAAAAATTTTCTATATACCGTGAGTGTGCTCGACTTGTCTTCCTTCGATATTTCTGATGCTTCAAGCCCTGAATTGAAAGGCACTTCCGCTGTCATTGCATCAAATGTGGAAACCATTTACCCGTTCAAAGACAAATTATTTATCGGCACAGCAAGCGGTATGTACATATACGATGCCTCTGAAGCATCAGCGCCCGCACAGATCGGCCAATTCAGTCATGTAAATAGCTGTGATCCTGTAATTGCAGATGATAACAATGCATTCGTTACACTCCGTTCGGGAAGCAAATGTGCAGGCTACACCAACCAGCTTGAAGTAATGGATATAACGACATTGACTAATCCTTCCCTGTTGAAAATATATGACATGACCAATCCGTATGGCCTTTCAAAAAGCGGCAACTGGCTGTTTATCTGCGATGGCAAAGACGGCCTGAAAATATTCGATGCGGCTGATGTAAATAATATCACAC
>JAHEZC010000197.1 GCA_023251275.1 Parafilimonas sp.
AACCGGCTGAAGTACTGCCTGGCTTTTTAAGAGATGAATTTTGTGCGTGTAACGTAGTAAATACAAAAAAAAGGAGGAGCGCTGAAATAATTCTGTTCATTATTTTTTCCGGTTGAGGGCGTAAATTTATTCAAATTGAGTATTGTTGCTGTTAAAATCTGTGTAAAAAGAAATCAGGTTGCAGCCGGAATAATGCTGCAATCATATTTTCCCGGTTGAAATATTCTGTCATTTTATCCAATGCAGACATCATTATCAGGTTTACATTTGCTCCGTGAAAAAGAAACCGGTTATTCTGGAAAACATTACTGTGGAAGATTATGCTGCAGAAGGAAAATCACTCGCACATGCAAATGGCAAGGTTATTTTCATTGAAAATACAATTCCCGGCGACATAGTAGATGTGCAACTGTATAAAAATAAAAAAGACTGGGCAGAGGGATGGCCGTTGAATTTCAAAAGCTATTCTTCAGAACGTGTGCTGCCATTTTGTGCACATTTCGGTGTATGCGGAGGATGCCAGTGGCAAATGCTGCCTTATGAAAAACAATTGTATTACAAACAAAAACAGGTTGGGGATAATTTGAAATACATCGGCAAAATGCCTTTACCGCCATTAATGCCCATCATTGGTTGTGATAATTCAAAATATTACCGCAACAAAATTGAATATACTTTCTCGGTTAAAAAATTTGTTCCTGAAGATGAATTCAGAATTTTAAGAGAGCAGGGTGTTTCTTACGAGGAAATTGGCAATGAGTCCGTTGCAGGGTTTCATGCCAAAGGAGTTTTTGATAAAGTGGTGGACATTGATATCTGCCATTTACAGGCTGAGCCCAGCAATGAAATAAGGAAGGCTGTGGCAGCATTCGCCTGCGAAAATCATTTTTCATTTTATGATATGAAAGAGCATTTCGGCTGGCTAAGGAATATGACAGTGCGAATGACAACAACAGGTGAGCTGATGCTCAATATTGTGTTTGGATATGAACATGAAAAATCCCGGAAACAATTACTGGATTTTATATTGAATAAATTTCCGATGATTACTACTTTACTGTATGTGATTAATCCAAAACCGAATGACAGTATTTTTGACCTGGCGCCACAGGTGTATTTTGGCAAAGGGCATATTACAGAAAAGCTGTCCACTGGATCCGGCGAAGAAGATTTTGAGTTTCGGATAAGCCCCAAATCATTTTTTCAAACGAATACAAAGCAGGCGGAGAAGCTGTATCAGGTGGTCAGAAATTTTGCTGAACTGGACGGAACAAAGGTTGTATATGATTTGTATTGCGGTACAGGCAGTATCGGTATCTTCGTAAGCAGGGGTGCAAAAAAAATAATCGGGATAGATGTGATAAAAGAAGCAATTGATGATGCGAAAGAAAATGCGATGCTGAACAATATCAGCCATGCTTCATTCTTTGCCGGCGATGTGACAGGCATTTGTACCGATGAGTTCTTCGCCATGAATGGGAAACCGGATGTCGTTATTACAGATCCGCCACGAGCGGGCATGCATCAAAAACTCGTGTTAAAACTTATGGAAATAGCAGCGCCTGTGATTGTGTATGTAAGTTGCAACCCTGCAACACAGGCAAGAGATTTATCTTTACTCAGTGAAAAATATACCGTGGAAAAGATTCAGCCATTGGACATGTTTCCGCATACCCATCATATTGAAAACATAGCACAGTTGAAATTAAAAGTATAATTTTTTATGACAGAATTCAGACCGGGCAGATTCCAGATATTACCTGTAATAGTTAAGAACCTGATTATTATTAATGTGCTGATATTTCTGGCACAGATATCCATCGGGCAAAACAGTGCAATTATTGAAAACACTTTTGCTTTGCATACATGGCAAAGCCCGTTGTTTAAACCCTGGCAATTGGTTACGCACATGTTTTTACACGGCAGTTGGGACCATATTTTTTTCAACATGTTTGCACTCTGGATGTTTGGTTCCATTCTTGAAAACCTTTGGGGGCCCAAAAGATTCCTCACCTTTTATCTTATCTGCGGATTGGGTGCGGCATTGTGTCACATGATTGCGCTTTATTATGAAAACAAGCAGTTGTTTGATTCATTTAATGCTATGAGTATAGGTCAGCAGGAATATTACCGGGATGCTTTTAACCAAAAAATTAATGAAGCGACCCTGGGCGCCTCCGGCGCAGTATTCGGTTGCCTGGCTGCTTTTGGGTATTTATTCCCCAATACTTATATCTATTTGTACTTTTTTATCCCGATCAAAGCAAAGTGGTTGGTAATATTATATGCGGGGTATGAGCTGTATGCGACTATTCAAAGCAGCGCAGGTGATAATGTAGCCCATGTGGCACATCTCGGCGGCGCTTTGGTTGGATTTTTACTTGTGTATTTCTGGAACAAAACCAACCGCCGGACGTTTTATTAAATTGTAACGCATTATTAATAATTTAGGTTGCATCTTTAACAGGAATTAAGTTATGGCAGTGGCAAGACAAAACAGGCGTAACCGTTTAAGGCTGGGACAAGATAACAACGCACTCACCTGGCTCATTGTTATCAACGCTGTGGTTTTTGTTTTAATTAATTTTATCAAAGTAATTTATCAGCTTTCTTATGACGATAATAAAATCGCACTTGCTTTTTTTGACAAACAGGTTTTAGACTGGTTTACACTCACGGCAGACACTGCAAAGCTTGCATCAAGGCCCTGGACTATTTTACTGTATATGGTTACGCATGAAAGCCTGTGGCACCTGATCAGCAACCTGTTGTGGTTATGGGCTTTTGGCTATATACTGCAGGATCTTACCGGCAACAGCAAACTGATACCGGTTTATATATATGGAGGTCTCACAGGAGCTTTATTCTTTCTGCTTACCAATATTCTTTTTCCCCAATTAAATGCTCCCGGCGAAGTGATAATTCCGCTTTCCGGAGCGAGTGCATCAGTTATGGCTGTGGCTATTGCTACAACTGCCTTATCGCCGGATTACAGAATTTTTCCCATGATCAACGGAGGTATTCCTTTGTGGGTGCTTACGCTTGTCTTTGTGGCGATAGATTTTGCAACTATCGGCAGTTCTTCCGAAGGATATGCTGCTGCCCATTTAGGCGCTGCTGCAATAGGCTTTTTATTTATAAAACAATTGAGGCGCGGCTACGATTGGAGTGAATGGATGATCAATCTTGTCAACCGGGTGAATAACTTTTTTAGTCCAGGACAGAAAAATGAAAAGCTTTCTGCAAAGCAGCAGTATTATTATAAAGCAACAAGGAAACCATTTGAAAAAACACCCCATGTAACGCAACAGAAGCTTGACGAAATACTTGATAAAATCAACCAGAAAGGGTATCATTTATTAACCGATGAAGAAAGGGAATTTTTGAAGAAAGCCAGCCAGGAAGATTTCTGATATCCAACGCATACAATGAAAAAAATCGTAAAAATTTGCTGGATAATATTATGTCTCCTGCTTACTGTTATTTTTATCCTGTCTTCCCTTAGTTCTTTTATCGCACCATCGTTTTTTTCTTTTATTACACTTTTGGCTTATGGTTTTCCTTTTATACTTGGCGCAATGGTATTGTTGTGTACAATAAATTTTTTCATAAGGAAAAGCCTTGCAATATTCATGTTGTGTATGCTGCCTTTCGGATGGCGAAATACTGTGCGCACTTTTGCCATAAGAACTGAAAAAACCTGGCAAAATCATAAAGACTCCAACACACTTCGTATAATAACCTGGAACATGGAGTATTTCTATGATTTAAAACCTAAAGCTCTTATAAGAGAGGGTATGCTGAAGACTATAGAAGAATTCAGGCCGGATATTATCTGCATCCAGGAATATTTGAATATTGAAAACCATCCGAGGCTTGTTTCCCCTAAGAAAGAATTGGATTCGCTGGGTTATAAATTCAATTTCTGTTCCAACGATTTAATTAATAAAAAAAGAAACAGGCTGAGGGAAGAAGGTGTTGCCATTTTTTCAAAGATGCCTTTTACAGATTCTTTTCGAATTGGGTTAACTAAAGCCCCAAAAAGTGAGACCTTGATTTATACTGACATATTGTTTAAGAATAAGCCTTTGCGAATATTTACTGCTCATCTTTCATCGTTTGCGCTTTACACAGATACAGCCTGGTCAACAGATGGAGGAGACAACATATATGTGCAGACCTATGACAGGAAGCATGCTATTCAGTACAAATTAAGAGAAACTGAAATCCTGCATCAAAAAGAAGTGTCAATAATCCGCAAAAGCATTGCTGCAAGCCCTCACCCTGTTATTTATTGCGGTGATTTGAATACAACTCCTGCATCGTACAATTACAGTATCTTGAGAGATGACCTGCAGGATGCATTTCTCGAAAAAGGTTCAGGTATCGGCGCTACTTTTTATAAAATACTCCCTACTCTGAGAATTGACGTATGCTTTGTTGATAACCTTTTGCAGGTGCAGCAATGTAAAGCAGAGGAAAGAAAATTGTCCGATCATTATCCTGTTATTACCGATGTCAAATGGAAACAGTAATTATAACTGCCAATTAGTTAATTTTACTGTATGGCGCGAGGTTTTATAAGAAGGTTTTTCAAAGTTTTTTTTATTACGCTTAACATCTTTATCAGCATTCTTTTTTTACTGGCTGCCCTTTCTCCATTTCTAAATCCTGCACAGTGGTGGTTTATCGGTTTTTTGGGGCTTTGTGTGCCTTACCTGATTGTGCTGCTTATTTTTTCCATGATTTTTTGGCTCATAGTAAAGCCCGTACTTGTTTTGATACCCATACTTACTTTGCCGGCAGGATGGAAACAACTGAAGGTGGTTTTTGCATGGCATCCGATGGCAGGGTTTATTTCAGCCAAAACAGATTCCACAATCCGGATTGTTGACTGGAATGTGAGCAGTATGTATGGGTTAAGCAAAAATCCTGATATTAAAAAACACAACCGTACGGAGATTGCAGCGAGCATTCTGAAACTGCAGCCGGACATTGTATGCCTCCAGGAATTTAATCATTCATATACACAGGGGCAGCATGCTGATAATATCGGTTTGTTCAGCGGGCAATACCCCTACTATTTTTTTTCAAAGGATTATCAGAAAGGCAACGGATTCTATGCTTCGGGAAGCATTATTTTTTCAAAGTTTCCCGTGATAGATTCCGGAAAAATAAAGTACCCGGGGAAATACGGGGAAAGCCTTATTTATATTGATGTGCTGAAAGAAAAAGATACGATCAGAATTTATACCACTCATTTGCAGTCTTATGAATTTCGCGGTAATGACTATGCAGACCTTGAAAAAATAAAAGAACAGGATGAGGAAGCATTGACAGCCTCAAAAAATATTTTCAGAAAGATGAAACTCGCTTTTACCAGGAGAGGTGTGCAGGCTGCAATTGTGAGAAAGGAACTCGATGCCTGTAATATTTCTTCTATAATGTGCGGTGATTTTAACGATGTGCCCAACTCATACACTTATTTTCATATCCGCCATGACAGGCAGGATGCATTTCTTGCAAAAGGTTTCGGAATAGGCAGAAGCTATATCTCATTGGCCCCCACCTTGCGCATTGATTATATTTTGCCCGACAAAAATTTCAACATACTGCAATTCGATATGGTGGACGAAGGCTTAAGCGATCACCTGATGCTGGTAACTGATGTGAGTTTGAAAAAATAAAATATCTTCGCAGTATCATGAAATTTCAAATTCAATATCGTTGTTGCAGTGACTGACAATAAAAAACAGCATTCCACTTTTCAACAAAAATTCTCCATACAATTATTCATCCGCAATTTTGAATCTAAAATACCCGATCATACATGTCGCTTAAAGTTTATAATTCATTAA
>JAHEZC010000198.1 GCA_023251275.1 Parafilimonas sp.
ACCATTCAGTAAATTTTTTCAGATACTGGTCATCGCCTGACACCATTGACTCTACATTTCCGTCTGCAGTATTTTTTATCCATCCTTTTAAACCTAACTCCTCTGCTGCTTCTTTGGCAGCGGCTCTGTAAAAAACTCCCTGCACTCTTCCTTTAATAAGTAAATGAACAGTAGGCATATAAAAACTTTTAAGGATGAATCTGGAGCGGGCAACAGCACCTGCAGAAGCCTATAATTCGCAGACTGAAAATTGAAAACAAATGGACTTAAACTCTAAGATTAATATCAAATTCCCTGCAATTTATTTTACGGAGGTAATTTTTATTTTTTAACGGACAGCTTTTAGATATTACTTATAGTGCGGCATAATGTCCTTTGCCAGCTCTGCCATTTTATTTACCCCATCTTCCGGCAAATTTCCTTTCTTAAATTCTGCCAGTACATCAGGCAGTTTGTTTTGCATTTCCATTAAGAAATGTTCCTCAAATGCCTTTACTTTTTTTACAGCAACTTCACGCAGTAAACCCTGTGTGCCAAGATAAATAATGGCAACTTGTTTCTCTACCGCGAAAGGTGAGTATTGGGGTTGCTTTAAAATTTCTACGTTACGGGCACCCTTATCCAGCACCAGTTTTGTGGCTGCGTCAAGATCACCGCCAAATTTAGAAAAGGCTTCCATTTCGCGGTACAATGCCTGGTCAAGCTTTAATGTGCCTGCTACTTTTTTCATGGATTTTATCTGCGCATTGCCACCTACCCTGCTTACTGAAATGCCCACATTAATTGCAGGCCTGATACCTGCATTGAAAAGATTGCTTTCTAAAAATATCTGCCCATCAGTGATAGAAATAACATTTGTTGGAATATAAGCTGACACGTCGCCTGCCTGGGTCTCGATGATAGGTAATGCCGTCAGACTGCCGCCACCCTTTGCAAGGTGCCTTATACTTTCAGGCAGATCATTCATTTCTCTTGCTACTGCGTCATTGGTTATAATTTTTGCTGCTCTTTCGAGTAACCTCGAATGGAGATAAAATACATCTCCAGGGTATGCTTCCCGTCCGGGCGGCCTTCTCAGCAGTAATGATACTTCGCGATAAGACACAGCCTGTTTGGAAAGGTCATCATAAATGATCAATGCAGGGCGGCCTGTGTCGCGGAAGAATTCGCCAATTGCAGCTCCGGCAAAAGGAGCATAGAATTGCTGGGGAGCAGGGTCACTTGCAGAGGCAGCAACAATCGTTGTATAAACCAATGCCCCGTTTTCTTCCAGGGTTTTCATCACTCCCGCAATGTTGGATGCTTTCTGGCCAATGGCAACATATATACAATAAACGGGCTTTCCGGCATCATAAAACTCTCTCTGGTTAATAATGGTATCTACACAAATAGCTGTCTTACCGGTCTGCCTGTCCCCGATTACCAACTCACGCTGGCCCCGGCCAATCGGTATCATTGCATCAATAGCTTTAATGCCGGTCTGCAAAGGCTCTTTTACAGGTTCACGATAGATAACACCTGGCGCTTTGCGCTCTAATGGCATTTCATACAGTTGACCTGATACAGGACCTTTACCATCAATCGGTTCGCCTAATGTATTAATTACCCTGCCAACCAATCCTTCACCTACCTGAATAGACGCAATCTTACCCGTGCGGCTTACCCTGCCACCTTCTTTTATATCAGTACTTTCTCCCATCAATACTACTCCTACATTATCTTCCTCGAGGTTCAGGGCAATTGCTTTCACGCCGTTTTCAAATTCGACCAGTTCGCCCGAGCGAACATTATTCAGTCCATAAATGCGTGCTATGCCATCACCTATCTGGAGCACGGTACCTGTTTCTTCCAATTCAGCCGCAGCATTAAAGTTGCTGAGCTGCTGCCGTAATATCGCTGATATTTCATCGGGCTTAATTGCTACCATAATATTTATTTTGCACCCTCTTCCCAACAGGGATTAAGCAAAAGGGTTGTTAGAAATTTATTATTAACCGGTTTTGAATCATTTACTTTTTTATTATTCTTAGCATCAAATTATTCCGGATCACCTGATATTTCTCACATATACATTCTCATCAAACTGCTTCTTAATATCTTTTAAATCACGGATTATTGAAGCATCTACAAGATTATTATTAAACTCCAGTACAAATCCTCCAATCAACTTTTCGTCAACTTCAGTTTCCAGTTCAACGTTTTGCAATCCGGCTTCTGTTTTTACTTTATTTACCATTTCATTTTTCAGGTCATCACTGACAGCTATGGCTGTAGTAAGCTTTACTTTGTGAATACCTTTTATTTCATTGTATTGCTCAATGAATGATTTGATGATTTCCGGCATATCACTTTCGCGGCCTTTTGCAACCAGTAATTTGATAAATGCGGCTGTCAACTCACCTATCTTATCTTTCGTAACCGCAGTAATGATTGTATGTTTCTTACCTGTGGTTATAATCGGGCTGCGCAACAGATTGACAAATTCCCTGCTTCCTTTACACACTGCCTGCAGGTGCTCCATATCTGCATATACCTTTTCCAATTGGCCTCTCTCTGTTGCAAGACCAACCAGGCTTTTTGCATATCTTGACGCTAATCTTGGATTGGGCATTTTAAAAATTTAGAATTTCCATGTAATGGATATATGTATTCCGCCTTAATTCAGCTTTACTTCATCTGCCAATTGTTTAATGTATTTTTCCTGCTCTGTTTTATTGGATAATTCCCTGTGTAAAATTTTCTCCACAACTTCTGTAACCAGCTTACCCATTGCATTTTTCACATCAATCAATGCAGCATTTTTCTGTTGCTGAATGGTTTGCTGGGCATCTGCCACAATTCTGTCATATTCTGCTTTGGCTTTCTCTTTACCATCGGCTAACATTTTATCCGTTGCTTCTTTTGCTTCCCGCAGCATAATACCCCGTTCTTCCCTCGCTTTAGCCAGCAGCGCTTCATTTTCGCTTTTCAATTGCGCCATTTCCGCACGTACTTTTTCTGCGGAAGAAATGGCATTGGAAATATTTGTTTCTCTTTCCTTAAGGCCTTTAAGAATTGGTTTCCATGCAAACTTCTTCAGAATGAGAAAAACAATTAAAAAAGCGACAAGGTTCCAGACAAACAGACCCAATTCGGGAGTTATCAATTTCATGGCAAAGAGATTTAAGTTTTTTGCATGCTGAACTGATAAAAACTGCATCCTCCGCCCTGTACTTCGGATGCAGTAGCTTTTGAAGTGCAAAGCTGCTTATTTGAATACAGCTAATAAACCTGCTACCGCACCAAGAAGGGCGACCCCTTCCACAAACGCAGCAGTAAGGATCATGTTTGCACGAATGTCATTGGATGCTTCCGGCTGCCGTGCAATTGCCTCTACTGCGCCTTTACCGATCTGGCCGATGCCAATACCGGCGCCGATTGCTGCAAGACCTGCACCAATAGCTCCGAAACCAGGTTGCACCTCTAACAAAACTGTCATTAAACTCATAATACTTGGTTTTTATAATGAAAAAAATCAGACATATACAGCTTGATCGTGACCATGACTGTCTGCATGCTCGTGACCTGTTTCAAATGCCTGGCCAATAAACACAGCCGTAAGATTTGTAAAAATAAATGCCTGTATAAAAGCGACCAGTATTTCTATCAGATAAATAAAAACTGCCAGCAAAACAAATACAGGCGAGGTGCCCCATCCCAAGGCTGTATTCATTGAGCCAAAAATAAAAATCAGGCAGATAAAACTCAAAATAATAATATGGCCAGAAAGCATATTGGCAAAAAGACGTATAATCAATGCAAATGGCTTTGTGAATATACCGAGTAATTCAACAGGAGTAAGAATAGGCTTTGCAAAACCGGGAACAGGGGGATTAAAAATATGCTTCCAGAAATGCCGGTTTGAATTGAATAAAATAACGAGGAAAGAAATAATACCGAGCATCGCAGTGAAAGCAATATTTCCCGATACATTGGCTGTACCTGGTATTAGCCCCATCAGGTTATTGATAAGGATAAAAAAGAAAATGGTTAACAGGTAGGGCATATATTTTTCATACTTCTTTCCAAGATTAGGCTTTCCTACCTCATCGCGAACAAAAGTGATGACAGGCTCTACTGCATTTTGAAAACCACTCGGCGCAGTTTTCGAACCCTGCCCTTTCTGATAAAGTTTTGCAATCCGGATCATGATCCAGACAAGTACAATCAAAGCAATAAAAAGTTGTATCACATTTTTCGTTAATGAAAAATCATACACTTTTATTCTAAGATCAGGCATCCCCTGAGCATCAACTGCATAAATAGTTCCGGCATCATACAAAGGTTGTCCTTTTACATCTTTTACTTCATCCAGCTTATGCTCTTCCATAAATTTATCTTCGAGAAGACGATATCCATTATAAGCATCTTCTCCATGATGAAATTTCGAGGACATAAAAGATGAAAATCCTTTTTCAGGAGAATACAGTAATACCGGTAAAGGGATTGTACATTCCATTTCATTGAAAGTAAAAAAATGGAATTCATGCGCATCGGATACGTGTTCAAGAATTATTTTGGCGGGATTTATTTTGTCGTCGTGCCGGACATTATGATTGTTATTTTCAGGAGCATTTTGTGCATGAACGCGGATAAAAAAAAATAATAAAAAGAGGCTGAAAACCGCTACCCGTAAAGATTTAAGGCACATTGATCGCATACCTGTCCTGAATTTGCCGCAAAGATAGTAGTTGGGTACTTAAAAAAGGAATTTGTCCTTTGGAATTTGGGAAAAAGTTGCTGGTTCAATTTTTTTCTTTTTTGAACCTTACAAAGCCCTGTTGCCGAAACGGTCTTTATGGATTTTTAGCAACCGCACAGAATTTGAAATTACTGCACCAGGTAAGCCTTCTTTTTCTCAAACTGCATGTTATGGAGCCGGGCATAAAATCCCACAAGCGCCAGTAACTCTTCATGTGTGCCTGTTTCCTTTATTTCGCCTTTATCGAGCATGATAATTTTATCGGCTTTCCGGATAGTAGATAGGCGATGCGCAATGACTATGGAAGTTCTGCCCGCAATAAGCGTGTCTATCGCATGCTGAATCAGCATTTCACTTTCTGTGTCTATTGACGAAGTAGCTTCATCGAGGATAAGTACTGAAGGATTGTATAGTAAAGCACGTATGAAAGAGATCAACTGCCTTTGTCCCAGGCTAAGTGTATTTCCCCGTTCCATCACATCGTAGCTGTAGCCCCCGGGAAGCTGCATAATAAAGTCATGCACACCTATCAGTTTTGCCGCATGAATTACCTGTTCTTTTGAAATTTCAGGATTGCGGAGAGTGATATTATCCATCACGGAACCGGAGAATAAAAATACATCCTGCAGCACCACCCCTATGCTTTCTCTAAGCACATCAAGGTTGTACTCTTCAATCCTTACTCCATCAATCCTGATAACTCCCCTCTGAATATGGTATAGCCTGTTGAGTAAACTGATAATGGAAGTTTTACCGCTTCCGGTATGTCCTGCAAGTGCAACAGTTTCGCCGGGTTTTACATGAAAGCTGATATCCTTCAAAACATAATTGTCATCATTGTAAGCAAACCATATATGTTCAAATTCTATCTCGCCTTTGATCTTGCCGAAGGCCTTTCCCAAACCAACCGGGGCAAGTTCAGGCTCATCCTTATTGTCAAGCACTTTAAATACCCGTTCACCGGCTATCATTCCCATTTGAATTACATTGAATTTATCGGCGATAAACCGCAATGGCCTGAAAATAAGGTTTAAATAAAGTATGAAGGCAATAAGCTCACCGGCAAGGTTTTGATCTTTTACAGGATTACTTGCAGCTTTGCCCGCCAGCCAC
>JAHEZC010000199.1:0-5239 GCA_023251275.1 Parafilimonas sp.
AGGAAGTAAAACAGATCAGACAAACAGAAGCTGTGCCCATATTGCAGTCTTTAGACAAATGGATGAAAGAACAATATGTGAAAGTATTGCCCAAAAGCCCGATAGGCAAAGCGCTCGGCTACAGCATAGAGAGATGGGATGAATTAATGATCTACACTACCAATGGCAAACTTAATATTGATAATAATCCGGTAGAAAACAGTATAAGACCTGTAGCCATCGGCAGAAAGAATTATTTATTTGCAGGAAGTCATGAAGCCGCACAGCGCAGCGCTATGCTGTACTCACTGCTTGGCACCTGCAAACTAAATGGCATTAATCCCCTTATCTGGTTGCGCGACGTATCGCAGCGTATCGCCACACATCCCATTAATAAAATAGAACAACTCTTGCCACATAAATGGAAACCCATCACCAATAGCTAAGTGCAAAATTAGACAGCTAACATATTACTTCGCAGTGTAGTTGCCCGGTGGGATACATTGCAATTAACAAAGATAATTTTAAAATTTATTATCATAGAGGAATGATGTATGACCAGCTACGAGAATATGATAAAGCGATAACTGATTATTCAATGGCTATAGAATTAAACGATAAATTGACAGATATTTACTTCAATAGAGCTATCATATATATAGACACGGGTGAAAGGGAAAAAGCAATGTTGGACATCCAGCGCCTACAGGATCTTGGAGACCCCCAGGTTTCACAGTTATTATTAAGATTAAAAGCCCCTTTCAGGAGACCATTTAGGTTTTAGTATGATATAATAGTTAAGATTTAATCCTCCGGTAAATTATCATTATTTTATTTCAAAAAAGGCGACGCAAACTTAGAATTAGCTAAAGCAAAAGTTTATGGACTTCTTAAATCAGCGAAATGTGATATGCGTGCCCCTAACGAATGGAGTAGCCGGGCAGGTGAATTGGTAATAGGATTTAATTGCTAACATGACGGTAAATAATAGTTTTTCTATCTAATTCATTATAAGAAGTATCAATTCGCATAATAATAACTTGTCTCGTAAATCCATATTCAAGAGTAAATGCAAATAAAATATTTTTGTATCGTTCGTCTAATTGAATATCTTCTATATCTGACGGCAGTGGATCTGTTGTAAAATAAATAAGTGTTCTAAAATTAAGCTCCTTTGAAATTTTATCAGTAGCATGCAAGACTTTTAAGTATGCATCTCCAAATGTCAAAAATTCGTATTTATATTTTTCAGGGTTATCATACAATTCATTTGTAAAGAAAAGTTTTAATTTCTCTAAAGCATTTTCATACATATTGCGACTCACCAAAGAAGATTCAAGATTTTCCATAATTTTTTTTCCAAAGTTATAAATTTGAAACCATTTTATTTGGGTCTATAAAATATATGGATTTTCTCTAGCTTTTGAATTTTCGGACATCTTTGATGCTTCAGATAATGCAGTTGTTAATTCAAAATACCATTCGGGTAATTGTAAGAAAGGATATGTCATTTGTTTAATGAAATTTATTTCGAAAATACTATCAATTCTAAATTATCCATAGAGTAACACAAATATTGTAGCCTTTTTTGTTTTTACAAATTGGACACTTATTTAGCAAAATTTTTTTTGAAAAGTTTCAAGCAAATAAAGTATAAGGGCAGTCACACTTTCTGTTACATAATTTTTATTATCTCGGTCTTTATCTTTAAGCTATGCTATAGCGAATTGTTTTGCGTCTGAAACAAAAATGTTCACAATTCCAATAATTCTTATTACAAGACCCCAAAACAAATGCTTTTTTATAATTTTAGGCAATTTTCTCAATAAAAAAGATCAACCACATAAAAATTTATCATGGAAAATACAATCACTGTCTCCGAGACTCAGGAGATCATCAAAGACAATCTCGACTACACTTTGTTTTCATGGAGCAAACAAAAAGGGCTGAACCCTATTGCCGTGAAATATGCAGAAGGTGTGTATCTCTACGACTATGATGGTAAGCGATACATAGATTTTTCTTCAGGTCTGATGAATATAAACATTGGTCATGGTGATCAGCGTGTGACCGAAGCAGTGGTAAAACAAATGCAGGAAGTGAGTTACGTTACCACCAGTTGCGTAACAAAGGTGCGCGGAGATCTTGGAAAAAAACTTGCAGAAATTTCCCCCGGTAATCTTACAAAAACCCTGTTCACCGTCGGTGGAGCAGAGACCATTGAAAATGCCATAAAGCTTGCAAGATTATATACAGGCCGCCATAAAATCATTGCCCGCTATCGTGCATTTCATGGCGCATCCTATGTCGCAATGACTGCGGGCGGTGACCCAAGAAAATTAAATACAGATGCGCAACAGGCTCCCAACATTATTCATGTGGAAGATCCATATTGCTATCGCTGTCCCTGGGGAAAGGAAATGATTTCCTGTTCGAGAGAGTGTGTGAGTCACATTGAGCGTGTGATAAATTTTGAAGGGCCTGAAAATATTGCAGCTATACTGATGGAAGGTGAGAGTGGTTCATCCGGTTGTATAAAATATCCGCCGGATTATTTACAAAAAATAAAAGCCTTGTGTGATAAGTATGATATTCTCCTCATTGCCGATGAAGTGATGAGCGGCTTCGGCAGAACAGGTAAATGGTTTGGCGTGGACAACCAGGATGTAGTGCCTGATATGATTGTTACTGCGAAAGGCCTGACAGCAGGTTATTTACCGATGGGCGCATTGATCGTTTCAGATAAAATCGCAAAACATTTTGATGATAAAATATTATGGCTTGGTCTTACTTATTCTGCGCATGCAGTTTGTTGCGCCGCAGCACTTGAAGTACTGAAAATCTATGAAGAAGATAACCTGATAGAGAATGCAGTGGAGATGGGAAAGTATGTGGAGAAAAGAGTTGAGGAAATGAAACAACAACATCCATCAATCGGTGATTTCAGGAATACGGGTTTACTTGGTTGCATTGAATTAGTGAAGAACAGAATTACCAAAGAACCAATGGTGCCATTTAATGCAAAGCCTGATGAAATGGCTATTATGAATAAGGTGGCTGCTAAAATTAAAGAGCTCGGGATGTACACTTTTATCAGATGGAATTACATTTTTGTAGCACCGCCTTTATGTGTTACGGAGGAGCAAATTGACGAAGGGTTAGCCATCATCAGTGAAGCATTAAAAATTGCAGATGAATATATAATCTGAGCAGGAATAAATTCACCACATTTCTTTGAATTTTTGGTAGTTAAAAAAACAAAAACATCATGCAGGAAAGTTGCAGGCCCTGAGTTTTTTTTCATCTCACCCAAAAGCTGATACTTAGCAATGCCGCAATTATATACATGGCAGGGCTTATTTCTCTGTATCTTCCGCTCATCAGTTTCAACAATACATAGCTGGTAACACCAAAAACAATTCCTTCGGCAATACTGTAAGTGAATGGCATCATTACAATCGTAAGAAAAGCAGGAAGTGAATTGGTGATGTCTGAAAAATCAATATGTTTTGCATCACTTACCATCAATAAACCTACAATGATCAAAGCAGGTGATGTGGCGAATGCCGGTATCATGCCGAATAAAGGTGCAAAAAATAAAGAAAGTAAAAACATCAGCGCAACTGTCAGCGAAGTGAGGCCTGTTCGTCCGCCTGATGCAATACCGCTGACGCTTTCCACATAAGCAGTAACCACACTTGTTCCAAGTACAGCAGCCGAAGTTGTAGCAACAGCATCGGAAAGCAATGCTCTCTTTGCATTGGGAATCTTACCATCCTTATCCAGCATTCCACCTGCCGAGCAGCAACCTATTAATGTACCCACGGTATCAAACAAATTAACCATCAATAAAGTAAAAAGAATGGTAAGCATGTCCCAGGAAAAAATTTTTGAAAATTCCAGTTTACCGAATACCGGGGCCGGCGAGGGAGGCAGGCTGATGAGTTGATTGTTGGCAGGCAAATGTGCAAGACCGAAAGGGATACCGATTATAGTTGAAATCAATATGCCGATAAGCAAAGCTGCTTTTACCTTTTTAAACATCAGCACGGCGCTTATCAGCAATCCTGCAAATACAATCAGGACTGATGAAGATTGCATTTTTCCCAGCTTCACAATTACTCCTTCTATCTGGTCATTACCTATGTGATGCATGCCTGTTTCAATAATTCCTGCATTCACCAAACCGATGAGTGCAATGAATAAGCCAATGCCTGCGGATATCGCGTATTTCAGATGAATTGGAATACTGTTGATAATGGCTTCACGAATATTGAGCAATGAAAGAATGATAAATAAAATTCCTTCGAGAAAAACTGCCGTAAGTGCAAACTGCCAGGTATAACCCATACCGATAACAATTGTGTAGGCAAAGAATGCGTTCAGCCCCATGCCCGGCGCCAATGCAACAGGCAGCTTCGCATAAAAGGCCATCAATAATGTTCCGATTGCAGAGGCTAAAGCTGTGGAAACGATTACAGCGTTAAAATCCATTCCCGCTTTTGAAAGAATAAAAGGATTTACCACCAGTATATAGGCCATTGTAGAAAATGTGGTAAGGCCTGCAAGAATTTCCGTTTTTACGTTGGTGTTATTTTCTTTGAGTTGAAAATGTCGTTGCAGCATGCAGATGCAGAGATTTAATGTTGATGAAAGCTATCGCCTATAAACTGCAAAGCATCAATAATACCCGTGCGCCAATAGATCCAGCTATGAGCGCCATCACGTACCCGAAATTCATGCGGCACCTGCTTTTCGGTAAGTGCTATGTGAAGCAGGCAGTTGCCCTTTGTAAGAAAATCATCATCGCCGCAATCAATCCAATAGCGCACTTTTTTTAAATCGTCAGCAGTTTTATTTTCCACGATTTTCAGAATAGAATTATCGTACCATGCTTTATTCAACCTTTCCTTACCCTTCAGATCACGGCCATATAATTGGCCAAAAATATTTTTCCAGGTATCCTCTTTCACATTTACCACAGCGCTGTCATCCCAAACAGCAGCGCTGAGCGGTGCAGCGGCTGCAAAGAGTTCAGGATATTTCAGGGAATAAATCAAAGTACCATAACCACCCATGGAAAGGCCTGCGATACCCCTGTATCTTTTCTGGGTTTTGATGCGATAAGATTGTTCAATTGACGGCATAAATTCTTTGATAAAAAAATCTTCATATTTTTCTTTACCATCATAAGAATTAATATACCAGCTTGAATCTGCATCAGGCATAACAATGATCATTGGCGGAATTGTGCCTTCGG
>JAHEZC010000199.1:5249-5837 GCA_023251275.1 Parafilimonas sp.
TCTCCAAACTGCAGCCAGCCTGTATTATCATCGGTATAGCCATGTAAGAGATAAACGACAGGGTATGCTCTTTGTGAAATTTCGTAATCCGGAGGAAGATAGATAGTATATGCAACATCACGGTTCAGCAGAGCGCTTTTTACTGTTTGCTGCTCGATAATTTTCCCCATATTCTGGGCGAAAGAAATGTCGCAAATGAAAAAGAAGGTAACAATAAATAACAGGATTCTTTTGATTGTAAATCTCATGGCAAAAAAGTTTTGGAAAGTAAATGTAGAAAGCTTAGCAGATATTCTGCCTATGGAAGCTGATTTTATTTTACAGACAGCAATTAAAATATACCCGGATTATCCGTCATTTATTTAAACCATCAATCACACTGAATATTGAGAAGAATGAATCGTATAGTTCAGCAGAATCATAAATTTTTTATGAACTCCCCCTGGTAAATAACTGAAGATTTCTTTTGTCGGTTTTAAAAATGGATCAATTCATTTTCTTATGGTAATTTTAGTTCCAACAGGTATCATGTTATATAATTCCTGCACATCAGTGTTTTTCAGGCTGATGCAACCCAAAGTCCAGTTC